>CAYUKF010000144.1:1832-4797 GCA_964445215.1 uncultured Thiotrichales bacterium | reverse complement strand
CCACTGATAATACGATTGCGGCGCGGGAAATGGTGGCTTAGCGGTGCGGTGGTTGGCGCCCACTCTGATAGCAACACACCGTTTTCGCCAATGCACCGAGCGAGATGTTGGTGTCGACGCGGATAAATGTTATCCAAGCCTGATCCCAGTACCGCGATGGTTGGTGCACTGGCGCTTAATGCCCCCTGGTGGGCAGCGGCATCGATGCCATACGCCAACCCACTGGTGACCACTAAGCCGTGCTGGCTGAGCTGCTGGCCAAATTGTTTTGCGTTTTGTTGGCCGCCTGGGCTAGGCTTACGGCTGCCGACGACAGCAATTTGTGGGTTGTTGAGCAGACCAACTCTGCCGCTGACAAAGAGCACAGGGGGTGGGTCGCTGATCTGTCGAAGTAAATCCGGATAACTTGGGCAGACTGATGTGATGATGCTGTTGCCAGGCCGTAGAGCCCAATTTTGTTGTTTTTCGACTTCGCCCCAGTCAGGTTTTTGCAAGCCGCGTAGGGCGTTGGCACGTAGGCCGAGTTGACGTAATTCGCTAGTATCGGCAGAAAACACCTCGCTGGCATGGCTAAAGTGTTGCAACAATCGCTGGAACCCGATGGCGCCAATGCCTGGGGTTTGGTTCAGCGCTAGCCAATGAGCCAGTTCATTGGCACTGAGGCCAGCACTATCACGGCTGCTGTTTTTGCTTATGAGGGCGTCCCTGCCAACTGGCTTACTTAAGGAAGCTCTGAACAAGTCATGATTGTTTTACGCTGGCTAAAATCGCCCCGATTCACTTCGAAGATCGCAGCACCCCAAGAGCCTGCCCCGTGCTTGACACGGGGGCACGTAGCAATAGCGCGACTATTACCGCTCACTTCGAAGCGAATCAGAACGATTTTATCTCAGCCTAAATTTAACTAGACTTATTCAGAGCTTCCTTAATATTTTTTAGCTGTCCCGCGTTTAAGCGCGGGGTTTATCTACTTTTAGCTATCACGGTTAAGGCTGTGGCGTACTAACAGCATCGTACAGACGAATATCACGCAAAGCCGTCATAATCAGTGCATAACTGGCTTTTTCATAGGGACGGAAAATCATTAGCGTGCCAACCTCTTCGTCAGGCAGGGTGACAGTTTCGTTACCTTTGCCCTTGATGGTGTCACGCACGACAGCGCCCGTTTGTGAAATTGTCATGACATGTCCCGCTTCAATGCCATCTTCTGCGCCGACATTAATGACCACAACCTGATATTGGCCGATGCGTGACACGCCATCAACTACGTGAATGATTTGACCTGTCACTTCTGTATCAGGTGCGCGTGGAATGAAGTTCTGCTCAAAACCACCATCATCACGTGGTAGCACGCGATCTCCGATCAGTGCTTCACGTTTGGAATGCGTGATTAACAAGGTGCTAGGGTCGCCTTCTCTTTCCAATTTAAGATCTGCGACATGGATGGCCTCGTAGCCCAACACGGCGTCTTTGCTGTTCTCTACAGTCGGGTCGATTAAGGGGGCGCCGATATGATAGAGGCTGAATAAATCGCTGTCGCTGGTATCGAGCTCACGTGCGTAAAGCTTGGCGCCAGCACCGCTAACCAGGCGATTATCTTCGCTGGCAACGATATAGGCGGCACTGTCGATGTCTTGCTGATTCAATATACGTGGGCGAATCAGAAACTGCTCAATGACGCTTAGCGGTATTGTGGGGATGGCCTGATCAATGGGAGTGGCGCGTTTATTTGGCGATAATTTGATCGTTGGCCGCCCCCGCTCCAGTGATAATACCGGTTGACCGTCGACAAACCCTAGCCTAATGATGTCGCCAGGGTAGATCAGGTGTGGATTTTCAATGGCTGGATTGACATGCCAGATCTCCGGCCACAACCAAGGATCACTCAGAAATGTACTGGAAATATCCCACAGCGTATCGCCTTTGACGACAGTATAACTATCGGGGTGGTTTGGATTCAGTTCGATGGCCTGAGCCAACATCAGTCCTGCGCTGCTAATATAAAGCAGCACACTACAAACGATGTGTTTAAGGTGCATTACTCCCCCCCATTTCCTGGATATAGTATCTATAATTAGGCGTGAACATAAAATTTTAGCTGGAACCTCTACAGTTAGCATACTCTAACAGGTAGAATAGCGGCAATACTTTGATAAAATTCACAATGTCACTCTTAAATATCCTAAATTTCCCTGATCCCAGGTTGCGAATCAAGGCCAAGCCAGTTACAAACTTCGACGCTGCGCTACGTAGCCTGATCGATAATATGTTTGAGACTCTGTATGCGGCTCCTGGCGTTGGCCTGGCGGCGACGCAGATTGATGTCCACAAACGACTGCTGATAGTGGATGTTTCAGAGGATCAGGATGATCCGCATACCTTCGTTAACCCGCGTATTGTGGTGCGGGATGGCGTATCGGTGCATGATGAAGGCTGTTTGTCGTTTCCGGGCATCTATGAGCAGGTCGAGCGAGCGGGCCAAGTGACTGTTGCAGCCCAAGATGGCCACGGCCAGCCATTTACGTTTGAGGCTGATGGTCTTATGGCGGTGTGTATTCAGCATGAGATAGACCATCTCGATGGCAAGCTCTTTGTTGACTATATCTCTGAACTCAAGCGCAGCCGTATTCGCAAAAAAATGCTAAAGCAGCAGCGCCACGTGTCTTGATCGCTTGACTGCTCTGACAACGACACCATGTAGACTTATGGCACCGCTTCGCGTCGTTTTTGCTGGTACGCCAGAATTCGCAGCACGTTCTTTGCGAGCATTAATTGAATCGCCGTATCAACCCGTAGCGGTTTATTGTCAGCCTGATCGGCCGGCAGGGCGTGGCCGAAAATTACGTAGCGGGCCCGTCAAGCAAGTTGCGCTTGATAATAATATCAGTGTGTTGCAACCACTCAATTTTAAATCACAAGAAAGTATTGACGCCTTGGCAGAGTTAAAGCCGGACGTATTGATCGT
>CAYUKF010000144.1:0-1732 GCA_964445215.1 uncultured Thiotrichales bacterium | reverse complement strand
GCCAAGCTACATGATCGGCTTGCGTTATTGGGTGCTGAAACTTTATTAGAGACCCTAAATAATTTGATTGAAAACCAGCTTAGCCCGCAACAGCAAGATAATAGCCTGGCGTGCTATGCAAAGAAAATTACCGTGGCAGAGGCAGTCTTAGATTGGTCATTAAGTGCTGTTGAACTGGCGCTGCGGGTGCGTGCCTTTAATCCAACACCCATAGCGCATTGTACCTACCAAGGTGAGCGATATAAAATTTGGCGCGCCGAGGCGGTTGTTAACCATAATAATCATGCCATCGCAACGATTTGTGCGGTAGATAAACAGGGAATTGATATTCAAACAGGCGATGGCGTATTGCGCATTCAAACACTGCAAGCGCCAGGTAAGCGAGCGCTTGATGTGCGTGATTACCTCAATGGCAATGTAGCGATAACGGTTGGTGAATTGTTTGGCGACACGTAAGGAAGCTCTGAACAAGTCATGATTGTTTTACGCTGGCTAAAATCGCCTCGATTCACTGCGAATATCGCCGCAATAGAGCGACTATTACCGCTCACTTCGCAGCGAATCGGAACCATCTTATCTCAGCCTAAATTCAACCAGACTTATTCAGAGCTTCCTAACTTATGAATGTTCGTTTGCAGGCGCTTAATATTTTGCTACAGGTAATACAGCATAATCGTTCGCTTGATAGTGTTCTCGATAAATCGCTACAGCAGCGCCAGGTTGGCACAGTGACACAGGACAAGCACGTTGCGTTTTTAAAAGCGCTGTGTTTCGGCGTCATGCGTTGGTGGCCGAGATTGCAGGCGATTGAGCAAGGCTTACTGGGCAAGCCATTAGCAGATAAACATCAAGATGTGCGATTGCTGATATGGCTGGGTATCTACCAATTAGAATACATGCGTACGGCGGATCATGCGGCGGTGTCAGAAACGGTGGCTTGTACGCAGGCGATAAAAAAACAATGGGCCAAAGGCCTGGTTAATGCGGTGCTGCGGCGCTTCCAGCGCGAGCGCGATAAAGTTCTCGTATCATTAGAAAACGACCCTATCGCAAGTACAGCGCATCCAGCGCAGTTGTTAGCGCAACTGCAACAGGCGTGGCCAAATGATTGGCCGTCTATCGTCGAGCAAAATAATGCACGTGCGCCGATGTCATTACGCGTTAACCAGAGTTTGATTTCGCGTGCTGATTATTTGAATCGATTGCAACAGGCAGGCATTGCAGCCAATCCGGTTGAGGGCATTGATTCGGCGGTTGTGTTGGATAATGCCTGCCCGGTTGAGACATTGCCCGGGTTTAATGATGGTCTGGTGTCAGTACAAGATGCGGCAGCGCAATTGGCTGCGACATTATTAATGGCGCAACCTGGCCAACGTGTGGTGGATGCCTGTGCCGCGCCGGGGGGTAAAACCTGTCATTTGTTAGAGCAGGTGCGCGACATTGATCTTGTTGCTGTTGATAGTAAAGCTTGGCGATTGCAGCGACTTGAAGATAATTTACAACGCTTGAGTCTTTCCTGTCGTTTGCAAGTGGCGAATGCTATTGAGTTAGAAAGCTGGTGGGATGGGCAGCCTGTTGATCGTATTTTACTTGATGCGCCGTGTTCCGGAAGTGGCGTGATACGACGTCACCCTGACATTAAATGGTCACGACAAAAGCTTGATATTGAGCAGTTGCTTGCCACTCAGGGTCAGTTACTGCGTGCGCTATGGCAGACATTAAAGCCAGGCGG
>CAYUKF010000143.1:0-4800 GCA_964445215.1 uncultured Thiotrichales bacterium | reverse complement strand
TTTCCGCTACCAGTAATCGCATGGATTCCAGATTTCCAACATCGACATCTGCCGAGTCTTTTTGATAGAAAAGGTTATTGGAAGCGTGAAGTTGGATTCAGAGCACAGATAATGTCTGGCAGGGAGATTATGCTGAGCAGCGAAGATGCCAGGAAAGACTGCGAACACTTTTATCCTTCGTCAAAAAAGAGAACATCGGTAGTCCGATTTTCGGTTTCTCCTCACCCGGAATTTCTAGCACAGGACCCGGCGCAGGTAACGCGAGAGTATGGCTTGCCCGAACACTTTTTTTACATGCCCAACCAGTTTTGGAAGCATAAAAATCATACTTTAGTTATTGAAGCATTAAGCATATTGAAGCGGCAAGGGCGAGATGTGGTTGTGGTTGCAACCGGAAAGCCAAACGATCCGCGACATCCAAATTATTATGAGACACTTAATTCACTGGTGGTTTCACGAGAATTGGGCAAAAATTTTCGCAGCCTTGGGATGGTGCCACGTAAACACGTGAGTGCGTTAATGCGTGCCTGTGTTGCCTTGATAAACCCTTCATTATTCGAGGGATGGAGTACCACTGTGGAAGAAGCGAAGTCGCTTGGAGTTCCCATGTTATTGTCCGATCTACCCGTGCATCGAGAACAAGCCGAGAATTGTGCTGGTTTCTTTAGTACTGACTCGGCTAAGCAGCTTGCTGCTTTGATGGTCGAGCAGCAGGCGTTGCCGGATTTATCGCGTCAAATGAGGGAAAAAGCCGAGATTGAAGCATCGCAAGAAAGAGTGAAGAAGTTCGCTCTTAGCTTTGCAGCCATGCTTGATGGCTTATTCAAAAACCCTGGTATTACCTGATACCCGGGAGCAAAATATTACTCTGTCCCCTGTATTTCTAATACGCTGTTTTAGGAACCTTTCGTTTTGCATTCAGCAAAGCTTTGCCTAATTGCAGATAATGTATTAGGGATGCTTCTGGTTTGGGGGATTACAAATCCATATATTTTCAATTTTGGTCAGTTGGAATCAAGTTGCGATGAAATTTTGAAATGAATAATGATGCGAGCGAGAATGGTGTCTGAGTTTGCCTACCGTGATTGTAAGGTGGTTACCCCCAACTGTGAGGGTAAGAAAATTAGTATTATCACAGTCTGTTATAACAGCGCCGTGACTATACGAGACACTATAGAGTCTGTGCTTACGCAGGATTACCTGAATATTGAGTACATTATTGTAGATGGAGCATCGAAAGATGGAACGATGGACATTGTTCGGCAGTATGGTGACAAGATTGACAGGGTGATATCTGAGCCAGACAATGGCATATATGATGCCATGAATAAGGGGATTGGGGTGGCGACGGGTGATATTATCGGGCTTCTGAATGCGGATGATTTTTACGCTGACGGCACTGTATTGGAATCTGTGTCGCAGTGTTTCTTGAAAGACAATGTTGATATCGTTTATGGCGATCTTTGTTATGTCAGGAAAGACAAGCCGACTGAGATTGTTCGCTATTGGAAGTCTTCAGAATACAAGCCAGATAAATTTAAACATGGTTGGGTTCCCCCTCATCCTACTTTTTTTGTTCGTAGGAATGTGTATCAAAAAAATGATGGGCTTTATGATACTGGGTTTAAGTTGGCATCAGATTTTGAATTGATGTTGAGGTGTTTATTCGCTAAAAAAATGAATAGTCGCTATCTGCCAAAAGTGTTGGTAAAAATGCGTTTAGGTGGGAAAACCAATCAAAGCCTTACCAATATATTTAGCCAAAACCTGGAAATTTTTCGAGCTTTTAAAAAGAATAAATTGGAGATTTCTGTTTTTACCTTTGTTTTCGGCAAGATTGTTTCTAGAGTAAAACAGTTTTTGGTTAGACCACGGTTATGAAGAATGAAACCGTACTGGTTACAGGGGCGTCGGGATTTATTGGTCGGGTTGTCTGTTTGTTTCTACTTAAGCGAGGGTATAGCGTTCGTGCTGTAACCTCGTCTTCAGCAAAGAAGAGCGAGTTATATGCTTATTTGCAAGCTGGGTTGACTAACTGCGACCGATCTAATTTGGGTGGTAAGGGTTTTCATAAGAATGAAATAAGCAAACAATTGCTGGATATAGTCCGCACACCTTTACCAAATTCTGCTAATGCGTGGGATAGGGTGTGCTCTGGCGTTGATGTTATTATTCATTTGGCGGGACGTGCTCATATTATTCACGAGACTACGGATGATGCGCTTTCTGCATTTCGAAAGGTTAACAGGGACATTAGTGTTTCTTTAGCAAACTCGGCTGCTAATACTGGAGTGAAGCGTATTGTTTATGTCAGTTCTATAGGGGTGCTTGGTGACTCTACTGACGGCCAGCCCTTCTCGGAAACGGACTTGCCCTGTCCATACGATGCTTATACGAGATCGAAACTAGAAGCTGAGCAAGCGCTCAGACGTATTTCTGAAGAAAGCAACCTTGAGGTGGTAATTGTTCGGCCACCGCTAGTTTATGGCCCTAATGTCAAGGGAAATTTTTTGAGGTTGCTAAAACTGGTGGATAAAGGATTGCCTCTCCCGTTATCATCTATTCACAATGTTAGGAGTATGATTGGTGTTGAAAATCTTGCTGATATACTGACAGTATGTGCTTTCCACCCATTAGCAAATGGGCATGTTTTTTTGGTTTCAGATGATGTAGGTTGGTCTACGGCTCAGTTGATTAGACGGTTAGCACATCACATGAAAAGACCGGCTCGTTTGTTTCCTGTTCCTCTTGCGGTGTTAATGTTTGCAGGCTACCTGACGCGGCAATCAAAGGCTATAAATGGGCTTTGCAGTTCGCTAGAAATTGATACAAGCAAAACGCGAGACTATTTCGGTTGGTCGCCGCCGTTGTCACCAGATGAGGGTCTTAGGCATTCGGTTGAATGGTATTTGAGCCATAGAAATGACTAGTGATCCATTGACTAAGGGTGTTCCCACACAAAATTCCGCTGCTTAATTTAATTGACCAAAAAAATTCGTCATGAAAGTAGAGTGTTTTAATCAGGGGGTTGCGGTAACTCTATGAAAAGATTAGCTGAAGGTATAAGCTCAAGGATAACATGAGAAAATTTTTGCATCGTCGATTACGTTTTCTCGCGTTTGGACATGATTTGGTCATGATTCCCTTTGCGTGGGTTGCAGCCTTTTGGTTTCGTTTTAATTTATCAACCATACCCGAATATTATCTTAATAGCATGATGGTGTATGCACCGATAGTGATCGTTGTACAAGTTTTAATGTTTTGGTATTTTGGATTGTATCGTGGTGTTTGGCGTTTTGCTTCGATTCCTGATCTTATTCGGATTGCTAAAGCAGTTACTTTAGGGATGGGGTTTATTGCCATTTCACTGTTTCTCTGGACGCGTATGGAGGCGCTTCCAAGAAGTGTTTTGCCACTTTATGCGGTTTTTCTGGTAATTCTTGTTGGTGGCCCACGGTTTATTTATCGCTGGTTTAAAGACCATAAATTAAAAATAGTGAGGGGTAAACCGGCCTTAATTATTGGTGCTGGGCGAGCAGGTGAAATATTGGCACGTGACCTTATGTTGGATCCGGCCAAGGAATATTCCCCTATTGCATTTGTTGATGATTCGTTAAGTAAGCAAGGAAAAGAGATACACGGTATTCGCGTGGTGGGCAATGTGGATAATTTACCTAACGCGATTAAAGATACTGCAGCGGAGGTCGTGTTATTAGCGATACCTTCGGCTAATTCTGCGCAGATGCGGCGCATTGTCGATCATTGTGAAGAAGCAGGCGTTCCATTTCGGACACTACCAAAGTACACGGACTTGGTTTCAGGGCGAGTATCTGTGCAGGCGCTTCGGGAAGTGTCGATTGATGATCTATTAGGTAGAGAACAAGTCAAGCTTGATTGGTCCAGGATCAATCATGAAATCTCTGGGACTACCGTGATGGTAAGTGGCGCGGGCGGATCGATCGGTTCTGAGTTATGTCGACAGATAGCACGTCTCTCACCAGAAAAATTATTGCTGGTTGACCATTCTGAATATGCTTTATATTCCATTGAAAAAGAGCTTAGGGAGGCTTTCCCTAACGTCAATCTTGGTTTTTATCTCACCAGTGTCACAGATGAAGTGGCTATTGATCATATTTTTTCTATTGAGTTGCCTGAGATTGTATTTCACGCGGCAGCCTATAAACATGTGCCGATGTTGCAAGATCAATCACGTGAAGCAGTTAAGAATAATTTCTTAGGGACTTATATCTTGGCTAAAAGTGCTGTGGCGCATGGCTGTCATAAATTTGTCATGGTTTCTACGGATAAAGCAGTGAACCCCTCTAATATTATGGGTGCCACTAAACGTATGGCAGAAATGGCTTGCCAAACGCTGAATGCAAAATCGAAGACACGGTTTATCACAGTCAGATTTGGCAATGTTCTGGATTCGGCTGGCAGTGTGGTGCCACTGTTTCGTCAGCAAATTATTAAGGGTGGGCCGCTTACGGTGACGCATCCAGATATTACGCGATTCTTTATGACAATCCCTGAGGCTTGTCAGTTGGTAATGGAGGCGGGCGCAGTAGGCAAAGGTGGCGAGATATTTGTGCTTGATATGGGTGAACCAGTGAAAATTTCTTATCTTGCTGAGCAAATGATTCGATTAGCGGGTAAGGTTCCGGGTGAGGATGTCGATATAGTCTTTACCGGTTTGCGCCCTGGTGAAAAGTTGTATGAAGAATTGTTTTACGATGATGAGCCATTAGTCGCAACTAGCTATGACAAAATAAAATTAGTACAGGCTCCTACTAAGGGGCT
>CAYUKF010000142.1:3348-4801 GCA_964445215.1 uncultured Thiotrichales bacterium | reverse complement strand
TAAGTTTATTGTAGCTTCGGCGAAAAGGCTGAAACCAGTGTATTACCCACACTGGCACCAAGACGGCCAAATAGCTTCTCGAGATAGGGCTCTTGATGCGTATAGTCAACCACCTTTTCGACACCTAATATCTCACGTGCAACATAGCTACTACTACCCAGGCCATCGACTAGACCAAGTTCAATAGCCTGCTCGCCAGTCCAAAGTAGGCCGCTAAATAGCGTTGGATCATCTTTGAGTCGGTCACCACGACCTGCTTTGACAACGCTAATAAATTGGTTATGCATGGTGCTGAGTAGCGTACGAACGTGTTCGGTTTCTTCTTCTTTTAAGGGTGAAAAGGGGTCAAGAAAACCTTTGTTTGTTCCGGCAGTAAGTAGGCGACGTTCAATACCCAAATCTTTCATGGCTTCAACAAAACCAAAGCCATTCATGATGACACCAATTGAGCCGACCAACGTTGCCTTATCAGCATAAATCTCATCGGCATTGGCAGCAATGTAATAACCACCCGATGCACAAATGTCTGTCAAGACAGCATAAACAGGAATGTCGGGGTGCAGGCCACGTAGTCGATTAATTTCATCGGCAATATAGCCCGATTGCACTGGGCTACCACCCGGGCTATTGATGCGCAGAATAACCCCGACGTTTTGCTTGTTTGCAAAGGCTTTACGCAGGCCTGTTACCACGCTGTCGGCGTTGGCCTCAGTAGCGGCGCTAATGACACCATTGATTTCAATCAAGGCAGCGTGTTTGCCTGTTGCAACGAGACTGGAATCTACCATAGCGCTGTTTTTACCAAAAAATAGCCATAGCACGATAAACAGATAAGCAAACATCAATATCTTGAAAAAGATGCTCCAACGCCGACCACGTCGTTGTTCTTGAATGCCAGCCAATGCAACTTTTTCAAGCACATCACGCTCCCATCCGGGTTGTGTTTGAGCACTGCTGGCTTGTTGTATTGGCTCTGCCGAGCCGGCCCAGTTATCGCGATTATCAGTCATAATGTTATCCGTGTAATAGTAGATATAGGTTGGCATGAAAGCTTATGAAACCAATCATGTAGTTGTTCTATGGAATCGACACAAACGAGTGCCTGGTGCTTTAATAAACGTTGTCGTTCGTGTACGCCATGACTAATGCCAACAGCATCAACACCCGCATTGCTGGCCATGACCATATCAAATTCTGTATCACCCACCATCAATGTTTGCTCAGCCGAAACGTTTAACTCTTGCATTAACTCGTTAAGCATTCTCGGGTGTGGTTTTGATTCTGTTTCATCTGCACAGCGTGTGGCATCAAATAAATGGCGACAATGAACATCTCGAAAAACACGATCGAGACCGCGCCGTGCCTTACCTGTTGCCACAGCCAGTAAATACCCACGTTGTTTTAACGACTCCAGCATTTTTGTAGCATAAGGGAACATTGGCATGGGAATTTC
>CAYUKF010000142.1:0-3248 GCA_964445215.1 uncultured Thiotrichales bacterium | reverse complement strand
TTGAGATCGCTCGGTAATGGCGCGCGAATATGGATTTTTTGGTTGCTTAGTGGGTGGATAAAATTCAACTCTGATGCATGTAAAAATAATCTTTTTAAGCCAAGCTGTTTAAGCTCAGCGTCAAATGTGGCATCACCATATTTTTTGTCCCCGGCCAGGGGGAAACCGTGGTGCGCTGCATGAACGCGAATTTGATGTGTGCGCCCAGTGATTACATCGACCTGCATCAAGGTCGCTTTAGCAAAACGTTTACGTAGTACAAATAAACTGATGGCCTCTTTACCCTCTTCTGTGACACGTACTAGACGTTCACCTGATTTCAAGGTGTTTTTGCGCAAGGGATAGGTAATACGTTTATCACCAGCAGGCCAATCGCCCTTCACTAAAGCAATGTAGCGTTTTTTGACAAGTGACTGGCGTAATTGTTCATGTAATGCGCGTAGCGCGCTACGGCGTTTAGCCAACATCAAACAACCACTGGTATCACGGTCAATTCGATGCACTAATTCAATATAGTGCCGCTTTACAGTACTGGCACGAAATGCCTCGATGACGCCCCAACTTAAACCACTACCACCGTGCACGGCAATGCCACTGGGTTTATTGAGAATGAGTAAGCGATCATCCTCAAAAAGAATGGCTGACTCCAGCTCGTCAATCAAACGACTGGGTACGTTTGGCTCGGCGCGCTCAGCAATCCTGACGGGTGGCACACGAATGCTGTCTCCGCTAACGATTCGATAATTGGCTTTAACGCGGCCTTTATTAACTCGCACTTCACCTTTGCGTACCATACTGTAGATACGACTACGTGGCACACCTTTAAGCTGGGCAAGCAGAAAATTATCAATACGCTGTCCTGCGTATTCCTCATTAATCGTGACCCAGCGCACCATGTTGGTGCTATTTTGTTCAGAATCTGACATTTTTCCAATAATAACAGTAACTAATGACTGTTGCTGCAATTGATAAAGCTTGTTATATTGCGTGATGAGTATGTTTTTATTGGGCATATTGCCCGCTCATCCGTTTTATGTGTGTTTGTTAGATTGTTTTGCAGAAGTGATCGCCAAAAGCAGTAAAGACCACTATCTAGTTGATAAAAAACAACCAGTCTAAAAATTGGTTGGTAGAAATGGTTTCACTGCTTGTTCGGGATGCTCCAATAAACATCCAGGCAAACATCTAAGGGTTTTATTCGCTCGACCCGTTACGAGCGAGAAATAATGTTAGGCACAACGCAAAGACAGGAAGTCTACATCAAGGCGCGCTGGTGAATGCCATGCCGATGCTAACAGCATCACTGCCCATTGGTGTTAACGTAATGTCAGCCGTTTTATGACGGCGTGTGCGTGGTGCCGCTGAGACATAATAATGAAAAGAATGTTGATTAACGCAACTCAACCTGAGGAGTTGCGTGTAGCAGTTGTTGATGGACAACACTTATGTGACCTGGATATCGACACTCCTCACCGCCAAAGACAAAAATCAAATATATATAAAGGTAAGATAACGCGTATCGAGCCCAGCCTCGAGGCAGCTTTCGTTGATTTTGGTTCACAACGTCACGGCTTTCTCCCTTTCAAGGAAGTATCACCAAGTTACTACCAAAAGAACGATGCCGGGCAAACCTCAAAATCACCTTCAATTAAAGATGTGCTGAAAGAAGGTCAAGAGGTTATCGTTCAGATTGATAAAGAAGAACGTGGCAACAAAGGCGCTGCGTTGACCACAATGATCAGCCTGGCTGGCCGTTATTTGGTGCTCATGCCAAACAACCCACGCGGCGGTGGTATTTCTCGTCGAGCCAGCCAAACTGAGCGTGATCAACTACGCGAGATCTTAGACCAACTCGAGATCCCGGATAAAGTAGGTATTATTGTCCGCACTGCAGGGACTGGCAAAGACCTTGAAGACCTGAAATGGGATCTCGACTATCTGCTGCAGCTATGGCAGGCCATCGAAGACGCTATTGTAGAGAAACCGGCACCCTTTCTCGTCTATCAAGAAAGCAATATTATTATTCGTGCCTTACGCGACAGCATGTCACGTGACATTGGTGAAATATTCATCGATGACAGCAAAGTTTATGCTCAAGCACATGACTTCGTGCAAATGGTCATGCCGCAGCACCTACCTAAAATTAAACACTATCAGGACAGTACGCCGCTATTTACACGTTTTCAAATCGAAACGCAGATCGAAACCGCTTACCAGCGTGAAGTACGATTACCTTCAGGTGGTGCACTGGTTATTGACCATACTGAAGCGCTGCTATCTATCGACATTAACTCTGCTAAAGCAACTAAAGGCAGTGATATCGAAGAAACCGCACTTAACACTAACCTTGAAGCTGCCGATGAGATTGCACGCCAGCTACGTTTGCGTGACTTAGGCGGATTAATCGTTATCGATTTTATTGATATGACCCCTGCACGTAATCAGCGTGAGGTTGAAAATCGAATTAAAGCAGCGTTAAAAATAGATCGTGCTCGTGTTCAAATTGGTCGTATATCGCGCTTTGGTTTACTTGAAATGTCACGCCAAAGGCTGCGCCCTTCGCTTGGCGAATCGAGTCAAATTGCTTGTCCACGTTGCTCAGGCCAAGGTTCTATTCGTAACGTTCGATCATTGGGTCTGGCCGTATTACGTATGGTCGAAGAGCATTCGGTTAAAGAAAAAACTTCCCGCGTTATTATTAAACTACCGGTTGATGTCGCTACTTTTTTACTCAACGAAAAACGCAGCGCAATTATTACTATTGAGCAACAAGCAAATATCGAAGTGCTCGTTTTACCTAACCCAACATTAGAAACCCCTCACTATGAGATTGAGCGTGTACGCGAGGACGGTGACTCTGAAAAAAGTTCCGATATTGCCAGTTTTGATATGGTTGATACACCTGAGATGGCCGCGCCAGAAAACTGGACTAAACCAACGAGTTATGAAAAACCTGCAGTAAAAGGCATACGCCCCACTGCTCCAGCACCTACCACTATCACTGCTGAAAAAAATAATAGTAGTGGCTTTATTAAACGTTTTCTTGCCAGCGTTTTTGGTGCATCAGCATCCAGTGCTGCCACAAGCGCGACACAACGTACAACGACTACAAAAAAAGCAAGCCCAGAAAAGCAAGATAGTTCATCGCGTCGCACTAATGCTCGCACTAGTACAGGGAAAAGACCAAATGCCCGTGGTCGCCGCGGCGGACAAGGCAATCGTAATCAACGTGGGCCTCGCAAAGATGC
>CAYUKF010000141.1:0-4828 GCA_964445215.1 uncultured Thiotrichales bacterium | reverse complement strand
AGGAAGACTCAAGAAAGCAGTGTAAAAACTGCACACACTCTTCATTTAAGCTTAAGCCATCCCAGCGATAACGATAAAGATCATTTTTATCCATCACCAGTAACACGAACGCGTTATACAAGCTTGACTCTAACGATTGTGTTAGCCATTCTCTCACTTCGCTAAGACGACGAAATTCGAGCAAACGTGGAATGATTAAGCCGCGGCTCTTTGTTAGTGCAGGGTCAGCCTGATAATCTGCTTCATACATATTGAGCAAACTGGCAACGATACCGTAATCATTAGCACCTATCCAGGTGCCTTGTGCTTGTGCATCAACGGGGTATATACATTGCGTTGCCCTTGCCCGCCCTGCTATCGACTTTTGTCTTAATCCTGCTTCATCACGCGTACGCAGTTCATCGCGGTTTGATGTGACAATCAAACCATTGTTATCCCGTAAAATACTCACGGTACACACTGCCTAGCCCACTTGGTTGATAGCGTTTGATTTTAAATGGCTTTGTGTTGCTGGCGCGACACCAATGTACTGATCAATTTTAATACCAAAAGTGCGTAATACTAACGTAATATAGGCAACATGGTGTACGGTGTGATTAAGCAAATAAATCAATTCACGCTGTAGTGTGCTATTGACTACACATGACTCTTGGCAACTCTCTTGGTGACTCATGGATATCTCGGTTTTCATCTTAAGTGGTGCATCCAGGCTAATGCTAGCTTCCATCCACACGACTAAATCATTGAGTTGCTTTGTTGCAAGCATAGGATCTGTTTCTATTGCGCTGTCTCGACTACGTTGGTCGTAATCGATTATGTTATTAACCACGCCTACTTGTAACGCGCTATAGTGATCTAATACATGACGCACATGACGACCCATAGTTGACGTCATGCCTGTTGGGATATTTTGATAAACATTGTCTGGCGCAAGCTCAATGAGAGCAAGCAACTGTTCTATTGCATCAGTATTGGCGGTAACTAGTAATCGCATTCATCTTTCCATCGTGTTTGAAAACACTCAACCCCTTCTTTACCAAGATAACGTGTTGCATAGCGGCGTGGCATTTTTCGAAAGTCGACTAATATTAAGCCGTCCAATGAATCATTAAAAACAGTATTCACTGAAAAACAAACAAACTTTCCATTCATTGCTAAATAATGCCGTAATAAAGTCGGTAAGGTTTTTCCTGCATCGCAGCGGCCGACTAGTTTGTTCAGTACCGAGACTTTGCTTAACGACGCTAGCATGTCATCGGTCCAGGTTTTTCCGGCAACACGAAATGGTTTTACTGGCCTGACATCTTCGATATAACGTTGCTCTGCCCGAAAGGATTCCAACATGCTCTCAGCGATTAATGCACGCGCCATGTCAGAATGATCACGCGAAATACTCACTGCGCCAAACAAAGTTGGATAGTCAGGATTTTTCGCAACGTATGCGCCAATGCCGCGCAATAATAAATCAAGTGTTAACGGGTGTCGCTGATAATCTGGATGCACAAATGAACGTCCAACCTCTAAGGCTTTACCAATACGGGCTAGGTAGGCCTCATCAAAGCGATACAGTGTGCGGCCATATAGCGCATCGATACCATGCTTTTCAACAATCTCATCGACCCGGCCAATACGATAACCACCGGCAACCACCTGTTTTTCTCTATCCCATAAAAATAGATGCTGATAATGCGGGTCAAAACGATCAATATCGACACTGTTACCCGTGCCTTCGCCGGCAGCACGAAATGTGATTTCACGTGCAATGCCGATATGCTCCATCATGCCGCCAAGACGATCATAGGGGGCGATGTACACATCAAACTGCCCTGATTCATTTATCTTGAACTCATGGAGCTGTTGAATATCATGGAATAATTTGGCGCTGGGGCGTTTAATCTCATGGACTTGGTTGTGGCTTAGTTTTTTGTTTGCCTCAGGTTTGAGACCTAATAAATCTGTACTCAGACGTAAATAGTGAGTAATAGACGCTTCATCATCAAGCTGCTTGATTTCATTTGGCATAATCGGCTTACCAACTTTCAAATCTAGCTGCCAACCATTTTTATTGGCTAACTCGCGCGCTAACATTAGTGTGCGCAAGCGTGGATGAAGTAAACCCAAGATATAAAATAGCCTGCTATTTTTACCTTTAACATAGATAGGCACACATACCGCTTTACTGCGCTTAACTAACTGTCCTACCAAACGATCCCACGGTCGGTCTTCGATTCGTTTTAACTTAACATTAATGGCGGACACTTGACCGGCAGGAAACACCAGTAACATACCGTCGTCACGAAGGTGTTTCATTGCCTCACGCACGCCACGTAAATTTTGTTTAACCGCATTTTCTGATAATACATCGACACCAATAAAGATATCACGCAATTCAACAATACGTGTCAGCAGCTCGTTGGTCATTACCTTCAGATCAGGCCGCACTTTTAATAACATTTGCGCGATAGCAACGCCTTCTAGTCCACCTAAAGGATGATTGGCGACGACTAAAACCGGGCCAGTACGAGGGATCTCGTCGAGAAAACTATCAGATTCAACTCGAACATCGACACCCAGCGATTGCAAGGTGTAATCAAGAAAGCAATCAGGCGTAATATTCTGCGGACGACGCGCATAATGTTTTTCCAAAGACTTTAAACCCAATACAGATTCAAGCATCGTTGCAACCATTCGGTTTTTGATTGGCAGATGAAATGGGTTCGTTAAACTATTGTAATTCATATTAATCTGTCGCAGGATGATGCTTTGATAACGCTTGTTCCATACGCCATGCACGCCATAGGCTCAAAATTCCTGGCGGAGTATATCCGCGCTGCCTATTCATTGCGCCTATCTTAAATAAAGTATGGTATTGACTAAACAATGTCGCCCAAGCCTCTCTAAGCTTCGTGCGCTTATCCCAAATGTTCAGCGATTCTGAACTCGCACCATTGACTTCGATAATGGCGAAATCCTCACCTTGCATTAAATGCTCTACAGTATTGAATTTAATATCTAATCGCCCGTAGTAAAACTCAGGAAACCCCAACATTATCTCATCAATACGATGTGTTAAGGCCTCGGTAATGTACTGCTTAGCGTCACAGAATATCGCACCGCGACTATGGCTGGCAGCAAAAACCAATCGGAAGGGTTCATTTTTTACGATAACTTGGTCAAGCTTATCTTGGTGTCGCGTCTCATAAAGGTGTGTTACCTGGCTAGCACGTGCATCAGCCGCAAGTAATTGACGTAAAGTACTGGTGCCATCACCCACCACATACGGCGAATATTTCAGTGCCATTGAAACAATACGTCCCTTGGCTTCGTTCGGGTAGCGCACATAAAATACGCCAGCTTCTGGCTCCCAATCGGCTAAACGCTGTAACATTAACGTGCTATTGACAGGATAATGCTTAACATAATCATACAGCTCAGACTCTGTCGTGATCAGCTTAATCCCTACGCCACGGCATCCCATATCGGGCTTACCCACAATAGGCAATAACAACTTATTATCAGTTAGGGATTGCAATAATTGGCTAGTTTGATCGGCGACAGAATACTCAGTCAAAGTATGCGTCACCCAGGGCAATATCCATTTTTGTGCTGAAGACTGAGCTTGCGCTAACAGCTCACTTTTAGAAAACCCAACCATGCCGGCACTTAGAATGTTTGGATTGGCGATCAAGGGCAACGATAACGACCGATAATAAAGCGAAAGCATTAACCATTGTATCGCCACCGGGCCGTAGATTAGCCATGACGGCCAAAATTCAAAAAAAGAAACTGCCCTAACAGAGGGTTCCAATGGAGGCATACCTGGCGTGACATAACCGCCATCAGGCATCACAGCTCGACTCATTGTATTATGGTAGGTATCCGAATAAGTTCGTTTAACACAAGGCTGAGAGATTTTAACAGCTATGTCACTGTAATTCATAAGCGCATAATCAAGTTATTGACAATAAATAATTAAATTACAGCCTGCGCTAAACGATACATAAAACAGTTGTAAGCACTTGGTTGTAAAGTAATAACAAATAATAGTGCACAGTATAAACTGTAAAATATTAAGAACTTATCGCCAAACCTTAATATTACTATGAATAAACCGATTATATTGCTTTCTACTCAATTTCAATTGCTATACTCCCAAAAAACATGGTGCACTCGTGTTATGGCTAACTTGAAAGTCAGAGGTTTCTTAATAAAACAATGAGGGGAGAGACATTATGGAAGGCTTATTACCCATAATTATACAATTGGTCAGCGGTGCAGTAGGCGGCAATGCTGCTGGTTCGATTATGAAGAACCTATCTTAGGCACCCTTGGTAACTCACTTGTCGGCATCCTGGGCGGCGGCCTAGGCGGTCAACTGCTTGGCATGCTCGGTTTAGGTGTCGGCGGCGGTGAGCTCGATATCGCTAGCATCATCAGTAGCGTTGCTGGTGGTGGTATCGGTGGTGGTGTTCTGCTTGCTATCGTTGGTACAGTTAAAAAAGCGATGGTTAAATAACGATTAAAATACTCATAATTACTCAATGCTCGGAGCCGTAGTAATTTTCGGTTCCGGGTGCACCCTTTAAAATACAGTTTGGAAAGATAAAGGTGTCAGCCCCTAAAATATTCAATTATTTTTCACTCTTAGATTACGCTGAGTAATCTAGATTCACTCCCTCTAAAGTAAGAATACTTCGAGAAAAAACACATAACTCATTGAATTTAATGGTGCCCGGGGCCGGAATCGCACCGGCACGGTGTTACCACCGAGGGATTTTAAGTCCCCCGCGTCTACCAGTTTCGCCACCCGGGCTAGGGGTAAAAAAGC
>CAYUKF010000140.1:2136-4833 GCA_964445215.1 uncultured Thiotrichales bacterium | reverse complement strand
TGTGGTGTCATCGTTTCACGAGCCGCAGATGGCGCTGCTGGTATGGTTACCAGTGTCAAAGGCGATACAGAACATCCGGCAAACTATGGTCGGCTTTGCTCTAAAGGCTCAGCTTTAGCGGAGACCATTGATTTAGAGGGCCGCTTGCTAGTGCCTAAAATTGCTGGCGAACAAGTCAGTTGGGATGAAGCACTTGATACCGTCGCCAATAAATTCACAGCCGTTATCTCAGAGCATGGCTCCGATGCAGTAGCGTTCTATGTTTCAGGGCAATTGTTAACCGAAGATTACTACGTTGCCAACAAGCTGATGAAAGGCTTTATTGGCAGCGCCAACATCGATACCAATTCTCGTTTGTGTATGGCCTCATCGGTAGCCGGGCACCGTCGTGCTTTCGGCAGCGACACCGTGCCGGGCTGTTATGAGGATCTGGAATTAGCAGACCTGATTATATTGGTCGGGTCGAATACGGCCTGGTGTCATCCAGTGATCTACCAACGTATTGTCAAAGCTAAAGAAGAACGACCCGAGTTAAAAATCATTGTGCTTGATCCGCGCAAGACGGCAACCTGCGCCATTGCCGATTTACATTTGCCGCTGCGTATAGGCAGTGATGTGATGTTATTCAACGGCTTGTTGAATTTCCTCCGTCGCGAAGATCATCTTGACTTTGAATATCTTGAAAATCATACCGAAGGGTTTAGCGCAGCGATGAATGCTGCGCGTGAATCTGCCCCCTCAATTACAGCCGTTGCTCAGGCTTGTGATCTTGATGCAGCCGATGTTGCTCGCTTTTATCAAATGTTTGCTACCACTGAAAAAGTCGTGAGTCTCTATTCGCAAGGGGTTAACCAGTCATCCAGCGGCACAGATAAGGTTAACAGCATTATCAACTGCCATTTAGCAACGGGCCGTATTGGTCAGCCTGGTATGGGGCCATTTTCCATTACCGGCCAACCTAACGCCATGGGTGGCCGTGAAGTCGGTGGTTTGGCCAATCAACTGGCCGCTCATATGAACCTGGAAGACGCCGAGCATCGTGATACCGTTGCGCGTTTTTGGCAGATTAATTCAGTACCCGAAAAGCCAGGCTTTAAAGCTGTTGATCTGTTTGATGCCATTGACGAGGGCAAGATTAAAGCAGTCTGGATTATGGCAACCAACCCTGTTGTCAGTATGCCCGACGCCAACAGAGTCAAACGCGCACTCGCTAAATGCGAGTTAGTGGTGGTATCAGATTGCATTGAGAAAACCGACACCACTGCCTGCGCCGATGTCTTGTTGCCTGCCACAGCCTGGGGCGAAAAAGACGGAACAGTGACTAATTCAGAACGCTGTATTTCTCGTCAGAGAAAATGCCTGCCCGCTGCCGGTGAGGCTAAACACGACTGGTGGATGATTGCCGAAGTTGCCAAGCGCATGGGTTATGAAAAACACTTTGATTACAACAGTGTCGCCGATATCTTTAGAGAGCACGCCGCCTTGTCCGGTTTTGAAAATAATAATAATCGTGACTTTGATATTGGCGCAATGTCCGATATTACTAATACTGATTATGATGAAATGCTGCCTATTCAATGGCCGGTTAGAGAGAATGCAAAAACTGGCCAGGCACGCATGTTTGAAAATGGCGATTTTTATACACCGAGTCGTCGTGCCCGTTTTGTGAGTGTTATGCCAATTGCACCCGCCAATCTGGCCAGTGCCGACTATCCACTCATCCTCAATACCGGTCGTCTGCGCGATCAATGGCATAGCATGACCCGTACAGGCAAATCAGCACGCTTGTTTAGTCATAAGTCTGAACCCTTTTGCGAAATCAACCCCGCTGATGCCGAAAACTATAGTGTCGTTGACAGCAGTATTGCCAAACTGAAAAGCCAGTGGGGAGACATGCTGGCGCGCGTTGTCGTCACAGAAAATCAACCGCGTGGTTCGGTCTTTGCGCCGATCCATTGGAACGATCAGTTCGCTAACAATGCACGCGTCGATGCCATAGTAAACCCAGTGGTTGATCCCATCTCAGGCCAACCCGAGCTTAAGCACACACCGGTTAGCGTATCTCCTTACACTTCGCTTTGGCATGGTTTTATATTAAGTAGAACAGAAATTACACAGCAGGATAAGTTTGATTATCTGGTGCGCATACCAGAAAAAATCGGTTACCGTTATGAATTATGCAGCAATGGCATCATTGCCGATTGGCATGCCTATTCTCGAACCATATTGAATGCGGATGATGATGACGATTGGCTCGATTATTCTGATAAAGCCCACGGCTGGTATCGCAGTGCATGCCTGAAAGCAGGACGCCTACAATCTTGTCTTTATATTGCGCCTCAAAGTTCGTTCGGGAAATCGCTGCCCCAGCGCGACTGGTTAATAGAACTGTTTGCCAAAGACCCACTCAACGATATCGAACGCATGTCACTACTTGCTGGCAAACCCGGCACACCACGTAAAGACGCTGGCCGCATCATTTGTTCCTGTTTTGATGTCGGTGAAAAAACCATTATTGAAGCAATAAGCAAAGAGGGTGTAGATAGCATAAAAAGTTTAGGTGAAAAACTCAAAGCAGGCACCAATTGTGGTTCGTGTATTCCAGAACTCGATGTGCTGCTTAAGGCGCACGCTTAAATAGGTTTAGCTAATCATCAGGTGAGTACTCAGTGTCTGGCCATATGGCTTTGATTTCAT
>CAYUKF010000140.1:0-2036 GCA_964445215.1 uncultured Thiotrichales bacterium | reverse complement strand
AGCGGCTCGGCGTATATCTCTGGTATATCCATTTCACCTTCGTGCGTAACAGGAAAGGCCAGCTTCTCTTGCGGTGGGCAAAAATCAGCGTTAACACCAGCCTTGTTGCCGCGTGGGTCAATACGGTACCAGCCGTGTTTTTCCAGCAACACGGCGCTGAGTCCATGCAAACAAAATGGTGGTATATTATTATCAATCGTCAGTCGCTGATAGCACAGGCCAGCAGGTATACCATTGGCTCGCAGTAGCGCAGCGAGCAAATGGCTTTTAGCATAGCAGTCGCCCGTCCCATACCAGTACTCCAACAAGGTAGTCTTGATGGGTTCAGAGCCTGCCAAATGCGTCCAGGCAAGGCGCCGTACGCAGACAATGGTTGTTCCATTGTCAAGCACGGCAACGCGGCATGGGCGTATTTGGCAGGCTCCCTGCGGGCGGGTTGGCAAGGCGTCATCCACCGTGTTGCGCCTCTTGCAAAGGGACTCGCCCTTCACGGCGAGACGCGCCTTGTGGCTAACGCCTTGCCGACTCGCTGAACCCATCAATACTACCTTGTTGGAGTACTAGAGCACAGCAGATGCCTTGCAAGTGATCAAATCAAGTTGATAATCCTGACAATGTTTAATTTCG
This sequence comes from uncultured Thiotrichales bacterium, assembly GCA_964445215.1. Taxonomy (GTDB): domain Bacteria; phylum Pseudomonadota; class Gammaproteobacteria. The sequence continues at coordinate 1,409 of CAYUKF010000140.1, read as the reverse complement.
TCTCGCACAAATTCAAAACATATTTTCGCTATTGTTTGCTTGTTTTCAATGTTTGTCGCTAACTCTTTGGCCTTAACCAATATTTCAGGCGTACACCAGTCGATATACTTGCTTGATGCCAAATATTTTTGCATGGTTGTCCAATCACTCTCGTATCGACAAACAGTTTGATACACTGGCTATCTTGAGTAAATTTACAGCCTATGGTTGGTAGTTGCAAGGTTGAATGATATGTCAGTTCGTTTGATGAATTTACGCTCTGTTCCCGATGATGAAGTCGAAGAGATACGGAAGTTGTTGACTGAGCAGGGGTTTGATTTTTATGAGACACCGGCAGGGCATTGGGGTATTTCCAGTCCGGGTTTATGGCTGCGCGATGAGGGCAGCTTGGATAATGCAAAAGCAGTGCTGGAAAAATATCAAGCAGAACGTTATCAACGTGTGCGTACTGAACACGATAAGCTAAAGAGAGCAGGTATGCAGCGTACCTGGGTTGATATGGTTGTTGAATTTCCGGGGCGGGTTATTTTTTATCTTGCTGTAATAGGGCTTATTCTTTATTTTTCTATTGTGCCGTTTTTACGTTTTGGCGCGTGATAAATAGGCTAAAGTTAAAGGTTCGTGATGATTGCTTACTCAATAGTCTTTAATATTTTTGTTTGAGCGTGTGTTTGATGCGTTATGGTTATGCAAGCTGCGACTAGATTTTTGTCGCATTAAAAACCGAATATTACATTGCTTATGGAGATGATTATGTCCTTACAACAGCAACTGGATGAATTTAAAGTAGGCTTTGTTGCCAATACGCCGCCGGACGCGCAAGAAAAAATGGAGGCAGCTAAGCAAGCCTTGGCTGACTCTGGCATGTTATCTGGGGTACCAAAGGAAGGAGATACTCTGCCCGAGTTTACTTTGCCCAATCAGCTTAATAGTCCATTGAGCTTATCGCAATTGCGTGCAAATGGCCCGGTGTTGATTGTGTTTTATCGAGGTGGTTGGTGCCCTTACTGTAATCTTGAACTTCGCGCTTACCAGGCTGCGTTAGATCGTATCAATGCTGCCGGGGCAATGTTGGTGGCGATTACACCAGAGTTGGCGGATGAATCATTGAACACAATAGAGAAAAATGAGCTAGGCTTTCAGGTGCTAACGGACGAAAATGCAAGCTATGCACGACAGCTTGGTTTGGTGCATACCTTACCTGAGGAATTGCGGCCTATTTATGATGGGTTCGGTATTGACCTGCAAAAACACAACGGCAAAGGGCAATTTGATCTGCCGCTACCGGCAACCTATATTGTCGATACAGATGGCATCATTGTTAAAGCTTTTGTCGATGTTGACTACACTCAGCGCATGGAGCCTGAACAGGCGATTGTTGCCCTTGAGGCGATGATGGCAGCCGTTTA
>CAYUKF010000139.1:0-4842 GCA_964445215.1 uncultured Thiotrichales bacterium | reverse complement strand
CGAGGCGGCGTAGCCACTACTACGTAGTGGCACTACTACTTAATATGGGTATCATAGGCCATTACTTAACTATGCTTAAGCGACTGCCTCGTTATGACTCTTAAGCGGTAATACTATCGAGAAGTTAGTGCCCTTACCAGGGATGCTCTTAATGACGATCTTGCCTGAATTTTGCATCACCAGCTTCTGAGCAATGGTTAGCCCTAGGCCTGATACTTTGCTATTGCCACGTTTTTTGGTGGAGTAGAAGGGTTCGAGAACATGACTACGTGTTTCGTCGTCCATTCCTTTGCCATTATCAATCACGCTAATAATCGCTCGATCGTTATGCTTCTTAGTAGCAATCATAATTTGTCCTTTGGCTTGCCCAGAAGACTTGATAGCGTCAATGGCATTGTGAATCATGCTTATCACGGTGTGTTGCATTTCCTCAGATGAACCAAAGACTTCTGGTACGGTGCTAGTTTTTGTTTTGATCGTAACCTCGTCGCCGACTTTATCTTTTATTTCTTCGATTACAGCGGTTACGACATCGTTAACGTTAAACCAGGCATGAGGTTTTGGATCAGCATCGCCAAGGCTGCGTAGTTCACCAGTAAACGCTTGAACATGCATGATGTTGTTATGCATTTCATCGATAGTTTCAGGTACATCATTCAGTGTGTTATCACTGCTTACTGCATCAAGTACTTCACCCATATTCTTCAGATTGCTCATCATCTCGAAGGTATCTGCAGATTTAGCATGCATGAACTTATCAACCTCCATTTTAAGCGTGCCAAATCGTTTGGCACTAGAACGAATTGCCTCTAGGCTCTCACTCAGCTTATTAACGGGGTTGCCAAGCTCTTCGGCAATGGTGTTCGCCATAGAACTAACTGAACCCATATTAGCGCCTGAGTTAGATTTGCTTGCATTGCTCTCAATTTCTTTCTCAAGCTTTGCGGTTGCTTTAGCTACGTTGGCTTGCAATTTCTTGTCAAAGCCAAAAGTGTTTACTGCGTAGATGATGCCAGTGACCACTGCGATAGCAATCAGTGAAAAAATCATCATGAGTAGTTGTTTACCAAGGTCAGCAGTGCTCGTATTGATCTCAGCTACTAAGCTATTAGAGAAGTTTTTGAATTGAGCTGATAATTCAGCCCCGGCTTCAGACACTTCAGTTCCAAGTACGTTTTCAAGAATACCGTTCAGATGAATAGTACGCTCCATAATAATGCGTGAATGCGAGATATAGTTATTTAATATATTAGACAACTCAGGCGGATATTTGAAAACAACTTCTTCAAACTCACTTAGCTGTGTTAGTACACGTATTTTTGCGCCTTCATCCGGGCGTTGAGAGAAAGATAAAACGCGATCATTAATATCTCTAATTTTATGGATTAGTTCCTTGCCTACAGTAGATACAACTACTTCTTTGCCTTCTTGTGTTTTTGGTGTATCTATCTCAGCAGCTCTTGCCAGCAAGCCGCGTGTTGCAATTGGCAGGAACTTACGAGAATTACGTACGACCGCAAAATTGGTTTTGAATTGCTCAACGGTTTCTTCCTTTGATTCAACTAAGCTTAAGAAGCGAAACAAGCGATTCTTAAGGTTATCAGGAATGGTGTCTTGTGCATCAGCCGCTGTGGCTAACCCTGATCGAAGCTCGCGTAGGCGTGGCAAGAATCCAGCAACCTCATCAAAGTCAGAGTCAGTCACCAGGCTACGTAGAACCGCTAGGCTCCATTCACCATCTAACTGTCTCAGGTTATGGATGTCCTCAGTCACTGAAAACAAATTCCCTTTAACTTGTGCCGATGTCTGAGACGAGCGGTCATGTGTGTAGATAACGCCCGCACTGACAGCAACTACCCCTACTAATAGGATTAGGCTAATTATTTTATTCATTTCTTCATCTCCGGATGCTCACCTACGAGGGTTTTAATAAACGCTACAATAGCGTCTTTATCTTCATCAGGCGCCTCGCGACCTAACTGAAACTTGAACATAATATCGACAGCATCTCTTAGTGTGGCAGCATTGCCATCGTGTAGATAAGGTGGTGTCAGTGCAGCCAGACGCAGGCTGGGAACCTTGAATGTATGTTTGTCCAGCACGTTTCCGGTCACATTAAAGCGGCCCATGTCAGCCTTGGTAATGTTACCGCGTGTCTGAAAATATGAGTTGGCAACACCGAAAAGCTGGAACATGTTGCCACCAACTGCAGCACCTTGATGGCAGGAAATACAGCCATACTTTTTGAAATTTTGATAGCCGGTTTTTTCAAGATCGGTAATGGCATCTGCATCACCGAGTAAATATTGATCGAAGCGTGAATTCGGTGTAATCAAGCTACGCTCAAATTCTGCGATAGCGCTTTTGATGTTTTCTCGACTAATACCGTCACCAAATGCATTATTGAATAAATCTGGATATTCGGCATCTTCATAGAGCTTGGCGACAACATCAGGCCACAATGAGCCCATTTCACTTGGGTGTTGAACAGGGCCGTCAACCTGTGCTTCCAGGGTTTCAGCGCGACCATCCCAAAATAAGCGGAATAAGAGCCCTGTGTTGTACACAGTGGGCGAATTGATATCACCCTGCTTGCCTCCAATACCAGTTGATACTTTTACACGATCAACGCCACCATGTGCCAGATCATGACAACTGGCACAGGAGACGGTATCGTCTTTTGACAAGCGGGTGTCATGAAATAATTTTCTACCCAATGCGACGATCGTTGGGTCAACATCGACGGTAGCAGGAATCGGTTTAATGGGCTCATTCAGCGGCTCACCAGCAAGCAAAGGTGTTGCTGTCAATAGTGTGATGAGGCCGATGGCGGCATAAATCTTTAATTGTTTGGTCATAACTTGGCCTGTTTTATTTGAGTTAAAAAACATGTTTCAAATTGTCTTTAAACTACACTGCACCACGAGAATTTTTTCATTGCTTCACTGCCTTTAAGGAGTACACGTTATCTATGAAGTTTTTTAGCTAACTTCCAGATACTATTTCCTTTTATCACCACATAAAGACGTCTCATGACTGTCAAATAGTAGGGAGCGGTAAGATAAATACCATCATAAATGCGTGCCCCCATGTCGTTTGAGATAAAAATTAAGGCCATTAGCTTTTGTAGGCTGCTGACGAGTATTTACCTCTAACTAAAATCAATATCGGCGGTGCGTGGATTTCCTTTAGCTTTTGTGGCATAAAAAATTCTATGACGAATACCTTAAAAGCAAGTACAAATTTAATGGGTCAAAATTGAGTCTAGTGGGCATATAAGGCAGAATATAAAGGAAACTGCCAAATTGAGATAGTTTGGCCGAGGCAATTTAGATAGGCTTGTTCTAGAGATCCGGTATTAAATTGTTGGTAGCACTCAGCAGGCTAAGAGCGGCAATTATTCGTCGGCTCAGAATGACAAGCTATTTGTTATCAGGGCATGAGCAATCATCGGGCGAAATCAAGGCACGATGTATTCATGAAAACTATGAAGAGCCGGGGGGGTTAAAGTGGCATTTTCGATTGTTGACCGGCATGCTCTCTAACCAGCTTAGGGACTAAATAGCCAGGGAGTGTTTGGCGTAGACTTTCAATGAGATGACGTGCGGTGTCGTCATCGACATAAAAATGCCGGGCGCCTGCAACTCGGTCGAGTAGGTGTAAGTAATAAGGGATAACACGGCATTCAAATAGACGTTCGCTTAATGCAGATAAACCCTCAACAGAATCATTAATGCTTTTAAGTAGGACAGACTGATTGAGTAGCACTGAACCCGTTTCATGAAGCAGGCACAGTGTTGATTTAACTTGTTCATCGATTTCATTCGCATGGTTAACATGGATAACGATACTCGTTTGTTGGGCAATATTACTCAGCCAGTCAATCAAGCCGTCATCGATACGATCCGGTAGCACCACCGGCATACGTGTGTGTACGCGTAAGCGCTTGATATGTGTGATAGGGCGTAATTGATCTGTAATGTTGCGTAGATGGTCATTACTTAAGGTAAGCGGGTCGCCGCCACTGAGAATGACCTCTGAAATGCTGGTGTCACTCTTTATATAGTCTATGGCAGCTTGTAATCGTTGCCCGCCGATATGAGACTCAGAGTAGGGGAAGTGACGTCGAAAACAGTAACGGCAATGGATGGCACAGGCTCCGGTGGTAATCAACAGAACACGCCCCTTGTATTTGTGTAGCACCCCATCGACTTTGATTGCTGCATGATCGCCAACAGGGTCATGCGTGAAATCACGGTGTTGTACTAATTCTTGAGCCTGTGGTAGCACTTGTAATAACAGTGGATCATTAGGGTTGCTAGGTTCAGCGCGATCAAGAAAAGCCAGCGGAACCCGCGTCGGAAACAAGTCATGGGCGGGTGCTAAAGCTAGCGCCTCTTTGTCGGTGAGTTGTAAACCACTGGCGCTATGTAACGATGCAACATCGCGTATCACACGTAGTTGTTGTTGCCAGCTTGGCACTGTTTGCTTGGGTGTTTTAGTCAGAGCCATTTTAATAAATGCACGGTAAACGAAGATAAAAGAGAGGATATTCTTCCTATAATAAATTAAAATAATGCACTTTTGCGCGTAATTGGGAGAAATCGTGGCGACTGCCAGTGTAGTGTTTCATACTAAATACCTATATAGAAAGCTATTAACGCCGCGAGTACAAGGCGTAGCCTGCCGCCAAGGGTGGTTCCCTTGGCTAAGGCTGCAACACCGTAATCGTGGCGTTAATGGCTTCCCTTCGGGCGCAAGGAGAAAGGCATCTGCGGTGTTGCATCCTCTTGAGATAGCACCACTATCCCGGCGAGAATGCGCCTTGCAGATGCCTTTCTC
>CAYUKF010000138.1:0-4947 GCA_964445215.1 uncultured Thiotrichales bacterium | reverse complement strand
GTGCCAATAATAAGGCAGTATTGACTTCGTGTTAGCACGTTTTCTACCGCATGATGCATGCGTTGCCCCAGGTTGTTACCAAGCTGTTGATGCAGTGATAGCGGATATGTTTCGCGGCAATGTTGAAAAAAAGCATGTGAACAGTCGGGAGCACACCATAATTCGACGTTAGCAATAGACTTCTCTGTTGCCATGTTTAGTGTGTGTAAGACAAGTTGTTGATGAAGCTGTGCAGCCTCGGCTGGGCTGAGCTGCGTAGTCAGGCGTGTTTTAACTTTGCCTGCTACTGGCGCTTTGGCAAAAACAATAATAGTAGCCTGCTTGGCTGTTGCTAAAGAGGCAGGCATTTAACTATCGTATTGACGTTTCAGGTCTTGCGGGTCAGCGCCAAAAAAATAAGCCAGCCGTAATCGCCACATGAGCAATATCGTGCGCCAAACACCTTGTTTTTCCCAGCGGCGACTTGATGTAATAACCTTGTCAGAGAGACGTATGGGTTTTGAATAGTGTTTCAGTTGTTTGCTAAGGCCGATATCTTCCATCAACGCAATGTTTGGAAAACCACCGACTTTTTCAAATAACGCACGTTGCACGAATATGGCTTGGTCGCCGGTAGCGATAGCACTAAGGCGTGAGCGTTGGTTCATCATAAATTCGACAAGACGTAGCCAGAATTGCTTGCCACCAAGACGCACGTCAAAGCAACCCCATTGCCGGCTTGACTGTGATAGCTGATCGACTATGAGCTTGTCAGCACTTTGTGGTAATTGGGTGTCGGCATGCAAAAAAAGCAATACATCAGCATCAGCCAGTTGTGCACCATAATTCATTTGTTGGGCTCTGCCATGTGGGCAGCTTACTACCTGGTTAGCTAATGGCGCAGCCAATGCCGCTGTGTTGTCATCACTTTGGCCATCGACAACAATAATCTGGTGGTCGTTTTGACGCAGTGCTTGTAAGGGCGTAAGTGTTGCTGTGATGTGTGCTGCTTCGTTTAGACAAGGAATAATAATAGCGATACGCATAGCAATAGTGGTGACTAACGTTTGAGTTAACTTGACCGAAAAAGCAGAGTGTAGCGCAGCGAAACGGCGCTTTTGTGAACCAAGTTGGGCGACTTGTTAGCCACTTAGAATTCGTGCTCTTTAACAATAAACGCCGAAGACTTTGAGTGGTCGATGAAATTCCCTTCATCTTCTAGCAATGCTGCACCCAACTTCTGCCCTTCGGGAGAACTCATTCCTTCCATAAGTGCTTCTTCTGATTCAAACCAGACCTCGGCAACGCCATCATATTCAGGCAACATGCCTCGTGAGCTTCTTAGGCTCTCGTTCAATGGGGTCTCTAGTGTATGTGATTGCACATATTTTTTTGCGCCCATAGCATCAGCGTTGCTCATGAAGAATGGGCCATGTTTATTCATCCAATAATCTTTGAATTCTTCGCGAGTCATGTTTGGCTGTCGTGTTATACACATAACGAACTTGATCATTGATTGTTCCCCTCGATTTACTGGTTGTTTTGTGTGGCTAACAGTAAAATTTAGCAGCAACTGCTTTTTTCATTCGCCGCTGGTGCGCAACAGTCAGTGCTTTGCACATTACAATCAGTAAACAGATTTTGGTAAGCGCCGCTCACTAATGCTGCATAACTTTGTGCATCAACCCTGGTTTTTTCGCCACGCATAAAGAGATTGCCGTAGTCATCACAGGTTTCTGCAAACGGGCCTTGGTAGATTAGCTCATGCGTTTTATCGCCATCGCTGGCCAGGGGTTTGCTGGCAGTCAGTGTTACTGAGCGAAACTCGATGCCTTCGACGGTTTGCCAGGGTGTGGACTCCCATTTGTCATAGCAAGCACCGACAAAGCCAGCGTCGATAAAAACTTCGGCGAACTCTTGTTCCTGGAAGGCACCTGAGATGCAGCCGCTCCATAATTCTGCATCGGCTTTGAGATGGTCTGGTACATACTCATCACTGACAATATCTGACATGGCAATACGGCCGCCTGGTTTCAATACGCGAAAAATTTCGTTAATCATCTGTGTTTTTTCGCCATCGCTAACGAGATTAAGTACACAGTTAGAAATGACCAAGTCAACGCTATTGTCGGCAATGAGCGGTGATTCATTGCGTTGTTTGGCCTGCCAGGCGATCATGTCATGATAGGCATTGGTGCTGTTGGCCGGGTTTTTGCTGAGGTACTGATCGAGCGCAGTAAGATCAAGCGCGAGATCCTGGATATGACCTTTAACAAAGCGAACACGGTCACTACCAATTTTTTCGGCCATTTCGCTTTGGTATTTTTTGGCCAGGTCAAGCATGTCATCGTTCATGTCGACGCCAATAACCTGGCCATTGGCTCCAGCTAGGTGAGCAGCCATATAGCAGATTTTGCCACCACCGCTACCCAGGTCAACTACGGTATCGCCTTCGCGCACATAACGAGATGGATCACCGCAACCATAGTCTTTTTCAACAATTTCTTGTGGCAGCATTTTTAACAGGCTGGTGTCGTAATCGACCGGGCAGCAGAGTTCGGCCTGGACTTCTTTGGCGCCGTCAGAGTAGGTGGTGAGAACGGCAGACTGCATATTCATAATTGAAACTCCAAAGTTCTAAATTATTAAGCGGCGTCGAGCGCTCCGCCACAACTGCTGCCTTGTCCGGCAGTACAGCCATAGCAGTGATCTTTTACAACGACATTTCGCCCGTTAAGATCGACATTCATCAGGTCGGTGATATGCGTGCGCTGTTGTCCATTAGTTAGCGGCAGATCTAACATCTGGTTAAAGTCGCAGTCATAGACATAACCTTGCCAGTCGATGCTGATCAACGATTTGCACATGACGGATGAGAGGTTGCCTACATTGTGCGCGCCGCGCAGAAGATCCATATAGCCGTCAAAAGTACCTTTGGATATTAGCATACTGCCAAAGCGTTTGATGGGCATATTGGCAACGGTATAAAGCTGGTTAAAGACAATGCCAAAGTGTTCAAAAAGGTGATGGTGGTAGTCGGCTTCCAGTTTTTTTTGTGGCGGCGGCAGTGTTGCCCCTTGGGGGTTGTAGACCAGATCAAGCGTTAAACCGCCGGGCTTGCCGTAGCCCAGCGCATTGAGTTCTTGTAGACCCTTGATGCTGTTATCAAACACGCCTTCACCGCGTTGAGCATCGACATTGTCTTCCAGATAGCAGGGCAGTGAGGCGACGACGGTGACGTTATTCTCGGCCAAAAACTCAGCGGTGCCAGCATAACCTGGTTCGGACAGGATGGTCAGGTTGCAGCGATCAATGACGGCCAGGCCAAGATCACGTGCGGCTTTGACGAAATAGCGAAAATCGGGATTCATTTCCGGCGCACCACCCGTTAGATCAATCGTTTTGGCGCCGCACACTTTCAGGTATTGCAATATCGTGTCGATGGTCTCACGGCTCATAATCTCTTTACGCGTCGGGCCAGCGTTGACGTGACAATGCAGACAACTGAGGTTGCAGAGATAGCCGAGATTGATTTGAACCGTTTCTAGAGTGCCACGGCGCAGAGCTGGAAAATCAGTGCGTTCAAGTCGGTGCAGGGTCGCGTGCATAGGCCTCTCAATCAGTATTTGTCATATCAGCTTCTACACTGCATAAAAGCCAGCAATGCTGCCAAGTGTGTAAGGCTACATCACTTATGTTCAACATGTTTCACATGGTCGTCACAAGCTCTAAACCTTTACAATACTACTCTGATTAACATTCTCGCTCCAGCGGTAGCAGGCTGGCTGTAGGCGGATGTTCCTGGTTGCCACGCGGTAGCGTGGCAAGGCAACAAGATCTCAAGCTCTTGATTGCAATTCAAGGTAAATTTCGACACCAGCTTTTTTAGTCGCTTTTAACATACCTTGATCCAAGGTCGCGAGGGGGTAAGCCTATCCCTGATAGCCAGTTCCAGGTAAGCTGCATCGTCAGGCAAATAAGGGGGCACGATGAGGTTCCTCTTCTCTTTCCCAAGTTGAGACTCAATCTGGTCTTTCCAGCGATACAGCATATTGCTGGCAAAACCCAGTATTTTTGCAGCCCCTGGCACGGAATAACCCTGCTCTCTTACTAGCGCTACCGCTTCTTGTTTGTATTCTTTGAGAATATTGCTTGTGCGTTCGTTTCTGCCCCATAATGACTCCTCAATGGTTAACGGGTATTGTCCCTCATTAAAGTGTCCGGTTCTATTAGATCAGTACACCAGGTAGTGGTCAGCGAGAGGTTATTTTACTTTATCGCTACGCAACAAGCTGGCAGTACGTACAAGTAAATTATAATATTCGTAATACTTATGCGATATTCAGAGTGTAGTATATAGAACAATAGCTGGAATCATCGTTAGTCACCTTATGCGAACTGAGAGATAATCATGCTTAAAAACAGAGCTAAAAAAATGATCAGCAAGACAATAATATTAAGTATGGGGTGGGTGCTGCTTGTGTCGTCAGCATTCGCTCATGATCATGGCGAGAGTGCAGATGTATTGCAGAGCGTGTTAGCGGGAGATCACCGTTCAGACAAAAACAAAGCGCGTGATCAATATCGCCATCCACTGGAAACCTTGACCTTTTTTGGCATAGAGCCTGACATGACAGTGGTTGAGATCTCACCAGGTGGCGCAGCGTGGTATACCGAAGTATTAGCGCCATACCTAAAAGACAAAGGTGAATTTTATGCTGCCGGTGCGGATCCAGAGTCGAGTATTGAGTATTTTCAGAAAACAGCGAAAAAGTTTAAAGATAAGATGCAATCGAATGACGTATACAGCAATGTAAAAACTGTCCCATTCGCGCCACCACAAAAGACAGAAATTGCGCCAGCCGGTACGGCAGATAGGGTGTTAACGTTCCGTAATATTCATAACTGGATGAGTAACGGCACAACCGATGACGTGTATGCTGCAATGTATAAAGTCTTAAAGCCTGG
>CAYUKF010000137.1:0-5076 GCA_964445215.1 uncultured Thiotrichales bacterium | reverse complement strand
CTTGAACGGAGTACTCTGACCTTGGCTCCATAAACTCTTTTATAAACGAAAACACGGGGTCTTCCAGAAGATAAAAAAGGTAATATATAACAAAAAAACTCAAAACTATATATATATAGTCTCTAATTCTGTTAGAACCCTCTGGCAAACCAATGTTGACTGGAACCTCAACCACTGGTTTATTTTTATTATTCTCAAACATACCATAACCCTCCGTATTCTAACTTTAGGAAAAAGACTCGATGGGGCAACCCAATACACTAGTGGAAATCAGCAATGCCGAACGTACTGAGCTGGAATACGTTGTTCCTTTGCGAAGATCACCACATAGAGCGTGCAACACGAGCAAAGAACATCCTATACCCCTTCGATGACCTCGTGACGATGGAGATTGCGTAACGTTCCTAACCTGGCCGCAAAAATCAAAGCGTTTGCGACGCACCGCAACGAAAATACCACACCGCTCGCCTAGACAGCAACCGCTGATTCGATGCTCAAAAAATCGAACGACTATGTAAAATTATCTCTGGGACAGAACGCTAGCGTTATGACTATACGGATCACTTGACCGCAGAACCAATAAGATTCCCTTTGCTAAGGCATTAATATTGAAAAAATAGAAAAATAACTTTGGTTTATCGTTGCCTACCAACCGACACGATAATTATATACTCAGCATTGGCGATAATTCTGATGATGGTTATCAACGAGAGAATTTTCTTGCGCAAGCCTTCCAATGATAACTACGCTTAACACTAGCTCCAACCCTCAGTCACCACGCAGATAAATCAAAAACCGTTATTGGATAAACAAAAACGGCTAGCAAAAACTAGTCGTTTGTCAATTTATGTAAACAAATAAATGCTTAAGCTACCATCGCCTTTTTTATCTTAGCCATTGCGCTTTTTTCAAGTTGGCGAATACGCTCGGCAGAGACGCCGTATTCCGTTGCCAAAACTTGCAAGGTCGCTTTGCCTTCATCAGCCAACCAACGACGCTGGACAATATCACGGCTGCGGTCATCGAGCTTCATTATCGCCTTGAATAAACCAGTGTTGCTGTGGCGAGTCCAGTTATCTTTCTCAACCAACTTGGCGGGGTCTTCGCTTTCATTGGTTAAATAGGCGGCTGGGGCAAAGGCACGATCATCATCGTCACTCGCTTCTGGACCTGGATCAAATGAGGCATCGTATGCGCTCATGCGTTTTTCCATTTCCAGTACGGTCGCTTCAGGCACACCAAGATCTTTGGCAACCGCTTGCACTTCGGCATGACTAAACCAACCAAGACGTTTTTTTCTGCTGCGCAGATTAAAAAATAATTTACGCTGTGCTTTGGTGGTAGCTACTTTAACGATGCGCCAATTTTTTAGAATAAATTCATGCATTTCAGCACGGATCCAATGCACAGCAAAAGAGATGAGGCGCACGCCAACTTCTGGATCAAAGCGTTTTACGGCCTTCATCAAGCCGATGTTACCTTCTTGAATCAGATCAGCTTGCGGTAAACCATAACCGCTATAGCCGCGCGCAATATGAACAACAAAACGCAATTGAGACATGATTAACTGGCGTGCGGCTTCAAGGTCTTCTTCTTCACGGAAACGGCGAGCCAGGTCACGCTCTTGCTCTACCGGCAACACAGGGACGCGAGCAATGGCCTGACAGTACGATTCGATACTGCCTACCGGAACAATCAAATTCATTGCGTTCGCATTTACAGTCATAATTTTGTCCTTGTGTCGCTTTGCGCTGAATATTAGCACTCTACTGCTTCGAGTGCTAATTATAGCGGAAGTTCAATGGAAATATTAACCTCTATACTTAAAAACTATGGCGAATGGCTGTCAAAAATCATTAACTACGCCGATATGCTGCCTTAAGTCGGCTGAATATCACGTAAATGGCGACTTACCGTCAACCAGGAGCCGCCCCAGCCTAATAAAATAGCGCCTATGACGACGATACCCGTTGTTGAAAAATCGACAGCCAATAGGCCAAAACCGTCATCGTAGAGCTTTGCCAGAGCCTTAACAGGCTCTCTAATAACAAATAAGGCGACATTAATGAGGATTAAAGCAAAAACTCCGCCAAACAACCCATACCAGACGCCGCTATAGAGAAATGGCCGGCGAATAAAACCATCGGTACCACCAACGAGCTTAGTGATCTTGATTTCAGCACGACGACCTTCAATGCTAAGACGCATGGTATTACCAACAATCAACACAACAGCAAGACCAAGTAGGCAAGTCAGCATGACAATGCCGCGCTTGCCAATATCTACAATGGCGTACAAACGCTCAAGCCAACGCCGATCAAGCTGAACGAAATCGACCGCGGCCTTAGCTTCTAAACGATCGACCAGATTGCTCATCGCCTGAGTATCAGTCGCCACTGCCTGCACGATGATGACACCCGGCAAGGGGTTATCATCTAACACCGCAAGGCTATCACCAAGATCTGCAAACTGGCTAAATTCATTTAGCACTGTAGCCGGGTCGCGGTATTCAAAATGGCTGATTTCAGCATCTTGCTTTAGTGCATCCAACAGCTTGGTCAACCGTGACGCGGGTAGTTCTTTTTGCAAAAAGACCGATAACTGAGTTGCGTTTTGCCATTGCTCATCAAAGCCACGCAAATTTTTAACCACAAGGTACAAGCCCGCTGGCAAGGCCAAAGCAATGCCAATAACCATAATCGTCATAGCGCTCGCCAAAGGGGCTTTTCCTAGCCGGCCCAGGCTATCGATGCAGGCCTGTGCATGGCGCAAGAAATAAAGTCGTAAGCGCATACGCAAGCCGCCCGCAGGCGCGCGCTTGGAGCGCGTCGATAATGGTTGCGATGCACTGGAATGGTCGCGGCGACTTGATGAACGGCGTAGCTGTGGTTGACGACGTTTCATGTCAGTGTAGTGTCTCATACTAAATGCCGATATAGACGAAACGAGAAAGGTATCTGCAAGGCGCGTACTCGCAGGGATAGTGGTGCTATCTCAAGAGGACGCAACACCGCAGATACCTTTCTCGTTGCGCCCGAAGGGAAGCCAGTAAACAGGCAATGACTGCGTTGCAGCCCTTGAAAAGGGAACCACCCTTGCCTGCGGGCTACGCCTGATCCTTGTCTGTTTACTGGCTTTCTATATCGGCATTTAGTATGAGACACTACACTAGCACTCTGTCATCGATTAGACGTCCATCTTTTAAGGTCAACACACGCTTGCGCATGCGCGCGATCAGCGCCAGGTCATGGCTGGCAATGATGACACTTACCCCAACCTGATTAAATTGCTGAAACAAGGTCATGATCTCGGCCGACAATGCGGGATCAAGGTTTCCCGTTGGCTCATCGGCCAGCAATAAAGGCGGACGATTAACCACCGCACGGGCGATACCAACACGCTGCGCCTCGCCACCAGAAAGCCGTTGTGGATTCATTCTTTCTTTATTAAGCAGGCCTACCTTGTCCAGCGCCGCACGAACTCGGCGTGCCATTTCAGGGTATTCAAGTTGACCACTGACTATCAGTGGCAGGGCAACGTTATCAAAAACAGTGCGATCCTCAAGCAAACAATGGTCTTGAAAAACAATGCCGACATTACGCCGTAAAAACGGCACTTGACGCGGCTTTACCTTGGATAAATCTTTGCCATAGACCGAGAGACGGCCGCTGCTTGGTCGCTCGATCAGTGCGATTAGGCGCAGCAAACTGCTTTTGCCTGCGCCGGAATGTCCAGTAAGGAAAGCCATTTCGCCACGAGCAAGCGTAAAGTTAATATCATGCAAGGCATCGAAACTGCCTTCGTAACGTTTGCAAACATGGTCGAATTCAATAATCATCTTAAAGATATGATAAATAGTCTGGTTATTTGTTTGTTACAATTCAAACAGCGTTATGCTTCAACAGCCAGCAGTGAGTCAACAAACTCTTCGGCATTAAAAACACGCAGATCATCAATACCTTCACCGATGCCAATATAACGAATAGGGATGCCTAGCTTATGCGCTATGGCAAAGGTAATACCGCCTTTAGCCGTGCCGTCGAGCTTGGTTAACACCACACCAGTAACACCAACGGCGTCATTAAATTGCTGCGCTTGTACCAAGCCATTTTGCCCGGTCGTTGCGTCAATCACAATCCACGTCTCATGCGGCGCATCAGGCAGTTCACGCGAGATCACGCGTTTGATCTTTTGCAGCTCGGCCATCAAATTCGCTTGCGTATGTAAACGTCCAGCGGTATCAGCCAACAAGACATCAATATTACGCGCTTTGGCGGCATTGATGGCATCAAAGCTGACGGCAGCCGGGTCGGCGTTCTGACCTTGCGCAATAACAGCAATGTTATTGCGCTCCCCCCATACTTGCAACTGCTCAACCGCCGCCGCACGAAAAGTATCGCCAGCGGACAGCATTACACGTTTGCCATCGGTTTGAAATTGCTTGGCCAGTTTACCAATGGTGGTGGTTTTGCCAACGCCATTAACACCTACCACCATCAATACCCATGGTTTGGCACTATAGTGCTCAAGGGGTTTGCTGACGCGGGCTAATGCAGCTAAAAGTTCTTCACGCAAAGCGGCTAATAAGGCATCAACATCAGACAGCTGGTTGCGCTTTAAACGTGCCTGCAAGCTAGCGATAATCTCCATGGTCAGTTCAACGCCCATATCAGCACTAAGTAACCGTGTTTCCAGCTCATCCAGCACGTCATCATCGATTTTCTTTTTACCAGCAACCAGGCTGGTAAGGCCCTCCGTCAGGCCTTCACGCGTACGTGATAAACCGTTTTTGAGACGACCCCACAAGCCTTTTTTTTCGGTCGTGTTTTGCGCTTTGTCCACCCCTGTATTTTCAGGAGAACCACTATTAGCGCTTTTATTTTTGAAACCAAACACCATCTTATTACTCAATAACCTGGCAACACGGTAAGATCACGCTTTTATAAAGCGCACTATCCTACCATCTGCGTGGAGTATCCTAAACAAAACAACACTAGGGGGGTATTCTCAATCAATAAGGTCGTCCTGCTGAGCCTGTTTTTTTGCCCAGCAAGGCAGAGCGAGTGCGGTATAGTG
>CAYUKF010000136.1:0-5182 GCA_964445215.1 uncultured Thiotrichales bacterium | reverse complement strand
AACCAGCGGCCAGGGCAGTAAAGACAAAAGCCGATCTCACAAGGGTCGGCTTTTTCTATTTGCAAAACAAACTCAGCACACGCGGCATTACCACATGAGCACCTATATTTATAACTCAACCATCTCAAAATCTGTTTTACCTGCACCACACTCAGGACACAGCCAAGTTTCCGGCACATCTTGCCAAGCCGTGCCTGGGGCAATACCATCATCCGGCCAACCCATTTCTTCATCATAGACATAACCACACACCACGCACATATACTTTTTCATTAATCTAACCTTATATTTCGTCTAAGCCCTATAGATTTGGGGAGTGATAGTCCGAATTCAATAATACTCAGAACAATCCTGGTAAACACGCGGTAGAATATCATGCTAAACCACTGTCTGTGCCTGTCTATAAACGGCCTATATACTGACCCATGCCAAAACCCATAGTCCTTTGCTTTTCTGGTGCCGACCCCTGCGGTGGCGCCGGCATACAAGCCGATATCGAAGCCATTAGCAGTATGGGCTGCCATGCAGCAACGGTGACAACCGCACTAACCGTGCAAAATAGCCACGGGGTGACAAGCTATCAAGCTATCGATGCTGATTATTTACGTGCGCAAAGTCAGGCGCTTATTGCGGACATGCCAGTCAAGGCAATCAAAACCGGCATGCTCGCTGCTAGTACGATAATCGAAATGGTCAACGATATCGCTACTAAGCAATCGCATATACCCCTAATTATCGACCCAGTGATGGCGAGCAATACAGGTAACAAGCTCAGCCAAGAAGGCTATGTACAAATACTGAGTGATACCCTGCTACCGCTTGCTACTATTGTTACACCCAACCTGCTAGAACTCTATAAACTTGCGCCCAACACAAACAGCCTAACCGCTGCCTGCAAGAAAATCTCGTCACTAGGCTGCCCGTATGTATTGATCACCGGAACACATGATCACAGCACTGAAGTAGTCAACCGGTTATTCAAAAATGGCGAATTAATTGATGAGCAAGCATGGCCGCGCTTACCTGATGAATATCACGGCTCTGGCTGCACACTGACTGCATCACTAGCGGCACTGCTTGCTAAAGAAATCGATATCGTGCAAGCCGTGCGCGATGCACAACATTACACTTGGCAGTGTCTGCAAGCTGGGCAAGCATTAGGTTGCGGCCAAAAACACCCTGATCGTTTGTTTTGGGCGAAAGGCGGTTGGTCTAGGGGGCGTTCTCACACAAAAGGTCATCCCGTTGACTAAAGCAATCGTTCACGGACTTTACGCTATTACCCACATCACCATGGATGAAGAACAGGGCAATGAAGATCAGCTGTTCGAAAACGTTGTTGCAGTAATTCGCGGTGGTGCGAAATTTATTCAGTATCGCGATAAAACTCACGATCAGGCAACATGTCACCGCATTGGTCACCGTTTATTGATGCTATGCAAAGAGCACGAGGCGCATCTCATCATCAATGATGACATTACACTATGCCAGGCGATTAATGCTGATGGCGTCCATCTCGGCAAAGACGATGCTAATCTTATCCGCGCCAGGGAGCAGCTCGGTGAGGCTAAAATTATTGGGGTTTCCTGTTACAATCAGCTACAACTGGCGCTGCAAGCACAACAAAATGGTGCCGACTATATTGCCTTTGGTTGCTTCTTTAATTCATCGACCAAACCACACGCAAGCTCTGCACCTGTGACATTATTAACCAAAGCCAAGGCATGCTTGACGCTACCTGTCGTCGCGATTGGTGGCATTACTGTTGATAACAGCCAACAACTCATCAGCGCAGGCGCCGACGCGCTAGCAGTAATTAATGGTGTGTTTGCCGTAAACGACATTGAATCAACGGCGCAAAAATTTTCAGATTATTTCTTATAAATAGTACACATATAGGCAAGCACACAATGACACGTTCGCATGATTTATTTGAACAAGCCCAGCACGTTATTCCTGGTGGTGTTAACTCTCCCGTTCGCGCTTTTAAGGGTGTTGGTGGTGATCCCGTTTTCTTCAAACGCGGCGAAGGTGCCTATCTCTACGATGAAGATGACAATCGTTACATCGATTATGTTGGCTCATGGGGTCCAATGATTTTAGGCCATGCCCATCCTGCTGTGATTAAAGCCGTGCAAGACTCAATACAAAATGGTTTAGGTTTTGGCGCGCCGACAGCGATTGAAACTATCGTCGCCAAAAAAGTCTGTGACATGGTGCCATCGGTCGAACAAGTACGCATGGTCAGCTCAGGCACCGAAGCAACCATGAGCGCGATTCGCCTAGCCCGTGGCTATACGAGCCGTGACAAGTTGATTAAGTTTGAAGGTTGCTACCATGGGCACTCTGATTCTTTGTTAGTGAAGGCGGGCTCAGGCGCGCTAACACTTGGCGTACCCACGTCACCCGGTGTGCCCGCCTCGGTGGTCGAACATACCATTACGCTCGACTACAACCACATAGACCAGGTTAAACAAACGCTACAAATGATCGGTAAAGATATCGCCTGTATTATCGTTGAGCCGGTAGCAGGCAATATGAATTGTATTCCACCTGTCCCCGGCTTTCTTGAAGGCTTGCGTGAACTGTGTGACGAATACGGGGTGGTGTTGATTTTTGATGAAGTCATGACTGGCTTTCGCGTTGCCCGCGGTGGGGCACAAGAGCATTACGGCATCACACCAGACCTAACGACTTTAGGTAAAGTAATAGGGGGTGGCTTACCCGTTGGTGCCTTTGGCGGAAAAAAAGAAATCATGCAACACATCGCACCGACAGGCCCCGTCTATCAAGCCGGAACACTATCGGGCAACCCGGTTGCCATGGCCGCAGGGCTGGCCACCCTAACAGCCTTGGATACCCCAGGCTTTCACGATAGATTAGCCAAAACAGCAGAACAATTAGCGGAAGGCTTACAAGACATTGCCGAAAAACGTGCTATCCCACTTACCGTCAATTATGTCGGCGGCATGGTCGGATTTTTCTTTACCGATCAGCCCAAGGTGCATTTTTATCACCAAGTAATAAACTGTAATATCGAACGCTTCCAGAAATTTTTCCACGGCATGCTTGGCGAAGGTGTTTATCTTGCTCCATCCGCGTATGAAACAGGCTTTGTTTCATCGGCACATAATGAGGCGGAAATCAATGATACATTGGCGGCGGCCGACAAAGTGTTTGCAACACTTTAAGCTTGACCCGCATATTTCACGAAGGCGAATAATAGTTGATAATGTTTAGCTTAACTATCAATATTTTAAGTTCGAATAAAGGTCGCAACCCAGCGCGACAGTTTGTCCTGTTCGGTTTCAGAGAAAATCTGGCGTCGCATTTTGCCCGATCCCCATCAAACCATAGCCACCGCTATGCTTTTTCGGATGATCGACCAAACTGCTTAGCCAGCTTCCCTCTGAATTCCGAACCCTTCGTGAAATATGCGAGCTAGTCGGGTACCACAATGGATGTCGTGCAAATTATTGTACTGGCGATAGTCCAGGGCCTAACCGAATTTCTGCCAATATCTAGCTCTGCGCACCTTATACTTATACCTAAACTCGCCGACTGGCCAGATCAAGGTTTGGCTTTTGATGTTGCCGTACATTTGGGCTCATTGATCGCCGTCGCCACTTATTTTAGAAAAGATATTGTGCAATTGTGGCAAGGTTGGTGGCGATCGCTAATATTACGCCAACATGGTATGCATAGCCGATTGGCCTGGGGCATTATTGCCGCCACCATGCCTATTGCAATCGTCGGCCTAATATTTAACGATGCCATTGCAACCTACCTACGCAGCCCTTTGGTCATTGCCGCGACAACGATTGGTTTTGGTTTATTACTTTGGTATAGCGACCGTGTTGGCAACAAGCAACGTAAAGAATCTGCTATCACTTGGCGCGACATTATCATTATTGGCTTGGCGCAAACACTTGCCTTAATACCGGGCACGTCTCGTTCCGGCATTACACTCACCGCCGGGCTCTTACTCGGCTTAACTCGCGAAGCTGCCGCACGCTTTGCGTTTTTATTGTCTATACCCACCATTGTTGCTGCAGGTTATTTGCAAACCGTTAAGCTTATTCGTGACGACAGTGTCTCAGTAGACTGGAGCGGTATGCTGCTTGGCGCAGTAGTATCTGCGATTACTGCCTATTTTTGTATTCACTATTTTCTTAAATTAATTAACCGTATTGGCCTCATGCCTTTTGTGGTATACCGACTGGCATTAGGTGTCTTGCTATTCCTATTGTTTATCTAGAGAAGCTATTAAATAAGTCTGGGCACAAGCATATAGCCACTGACTGGCTTGCTACGTGCCACGCCGTCGGGACGCCTATCCCTCGCCTTCGCGAGGGCAGGATCCATGTTTAACTTGAGGGTATGGCGTCACTTTAAAAATTCTTTACTAACTCGCTCGAACAACTTTGGCTCATTCATGGTGCGCGCGATGATTAAGGCACCTTGCATTGTTGCCAACAGGTGCATCGCTTTTGTTTTTGCCTTCTTTTTTACCTTTGGACTTTTTTTATCTTTGGAATTTAAACGTTGGTATACGGTTTTTAGCCATTCAATATTATCGTCATTAAAGCGTTTCACCTCGTCACGAACGGCTTTAGGCAATGAAGCAAATTCGGCACCCAGCATGCCACACAAACACATCGCCCCATCATCCACTAGAAGTTTTTTATAGCCATCAATATAACGCTTTAGCAATGTTTTCGGCTCAGTGTTTTTATCATTGGCATCACTAAGATAATGAATAAATCGTGCGGTATAACGACGTGTAACGCGAACGCCTAAATCCGTTTTAGTTGGAAAATGATAATGAACACTGGCGCTCTTGATGCCCACGTCCGTAGCAATATCGCGAAAGCTAAAGTCATTGTAGCCATTAGATCGAATACGCGCTTCGGCAACATCGAGGATTTTAATTAGGGTATCACCCTGATTATGCTGGAGTGCCATATTTAGGAGCCTGTCGGACTGAGATGATCGTGGCGAGGGAAAGCCATTTCGAGGTGCCCTTGGGGCATGAGTCCATTTTTTTGGGCATTTGAGGCGTACCCTAAGGGCATTTCCATTGGACAAATATTGAGCATATTTACCAACAGTAGGCACTCTTAGGCGACGAAAAGGATCGGAAAAATGGGCCAAAATGGGTTTTCCGCAGTAGATTCATCCT
>CAYUKF010000135.1:0-5237 GCA_964445215.1 uncultured Thiotrichales bacterium | reverse complement strand
GATAAAAAACCTAGTGGCTATGCCCACATCCCCCCGCTGCATGTACATGACCATGCTCTAACTCTTCTTCTGTCGCCTCACGGATGGAATTAATCGTCACATCAAAATGTAAGGTCAGCCCAGCCATTGGGTGATTACCATTAACAGTGATTTCTTCTTCACCCACCTCTTCAATGACAATCATTTGGCGATGGCCATCCTCGCCTTCGGCGTCAAAACGCATACCGGCTTTAATCTCACCCATACCTTCAAATGCACTGAGAGGCACTTTACCCATCATCTCTTCTTTCTTTTCACCATAGGCTTTTTCAGGTGGCACAGTGATATTTAAGCTGTCACCAACAGTCTTACCGGCCAATGCTTCTTCTAGGCCAGGGATAATATTTCCATAGCTATGCAAATATACTAAGGGCTCGTCGTCGCTAGACCCATCAAGCTCTTCGCCGTTATCATTTTTTAAAGTGTAATGAATAGCCACTACTGATTTATCTGTAATCGTCATTATTATTTCCTAGGGAGCCTCTGATGTGTCTGGGACAGCAAGATTGTATCTGAAATATTTCAGATCGAGACGTGAACCGCAGTCAATAGTGGGACTATTCACAAGATTTGCAACGAAGAGTTGAAATATTTCAGGTACAAGATCGTGTCTCATAACACATCAGAGGCTCCCTGGTAATAAAAATCTAAAATATTTAACCAATATCTGCCATCATACTTTCAATGCTTTGCTCCGCGCGTTCATTAATTTCACGCGCGGACAAGCCCTTACAATCAATGGGTTTGCCAATCGATAGAGTAATCGTGCCAGGCTTTTTTAGAAATCCACGGCGCGGCCAGTAATCTCCAGCATTGTGTGCGACTGGCACGACAAGACCACCATTATATTGTGCCAACATGGCACCACCGATTTGGTATTGGCCTTTTTCACCCGGTGACATGCGTGTGCCTTCTGGAAATATTACCACCCAACGTCCGTGTTGAAGACGCTTATCACCTTCTTCACGCAGTTGTTTTAATGCCTTGCGGCCAGCACCACGATCAATCGCGATGGGTTCTAACATGGCTAAACCCCAGCCGAAGAAGGGGACTTTAAGCAGCTCTTTTTTCATTACCCACACTTGTGGTGGAAAAACATTCTGCAATACCATGGTCTCCCACATTGATTGATGCTTACAAAATATAATTGAATTTTTTTTGGGTATGTTTTCTCTACCTAACACGTTGTAGTGAAGGTTACAGGTCAGCTTTAACCACCAGAGATTCATTCGCGCCCATTGCTTGATAAAAGCATAACGCTTTTCAAACGGAAAGGGGAAAGTGAGTACACCCAGAATGGCGAATATGACGATAGTCACTAGAGAAAACAATGAGTATAAAAGAGAGCGTAGCCAGATCATAAGTGTTTAAATTAAGAAACCTTAGTAGTCAAAGCATCATTGATGCTGTCATCGATAATGGCATCAGCCGCCGCAGACAGATCAGCGTAAACGGGTATACCTTCGGTACACTCTGGGTTTTCCAGGGTTTGCTCACCGCGCCCTGTCAACACCAACACAGGGCTGGCGCCCGCAGCGGCAGCAGCCTGAATATCATGCAGTGAATCACCTATTGCTGGCACACCTTTAAGATTGATATGTAAACGTTGAGCAATATCGTTAAACAAACCAGGTTTAGGTTTACGACAATCACATTGATCGTCCGGCTCGTGTGGACAAAAAAAGATGGCTTCGATACTGCCGCCGGCATCGCTAACGTGACGATGCATTTTTTCATGAATGCGGCCTAACATGCTGATGTCGAACAAACCCCGCGCTATGCCCGACTGATTGGTAGCAACTACGACGCGAAAACCCGCACGATTAAGACGTGCAATAGCGGTGATACTCTCAGGTATCGGCTTCCATTCTACTTGCGATTTAATGAAACGATCTGATTCATGATTGATCACACCATCACGATCCAGAATAACGAGTTTCATAGTATGATTCCTAGCTGGCTAGAGTCGCAAACGGGAAATGTCTGCAACTTTTAAAAACAAGTTTCTCATTTGATACAGTAAGGCGATGCGATTATTTTTTACTTTTTCATCATCACACATCACCATGACCTGATCAAAAAATGTATCGATACTGTCTTTCAATGTCGACAATTGTGACAATACTTTTTCGTAATCTCTCACTTTAATTAAAGGCGCGATCGTTGCCGTTAACAACTGCACTTGGCTATGCAGCGCCTTCTCTGAGTCATCTTCGAACAAGCTAGGGTCAATAGTGTGATCAATATTGTTGTCTGCGGCGCTTTTCTTAAGAATATTCGTAATACGTTTATTGGCTGCTGCCAGGGCCGCAGCTTCTGGCTGTAAACGAAATACACCTATGGCTTGAATACGACGATCAATATCATAAGGTCGGTATTCAGATTGCCAGTGGCGCACGCTGTCTACCGCTTCATAAGTATCGTGGCTGACACCTTGGTCGAGGTAATAACCACGTAATCGTCCACAAACAAAGCCATCAATCTCTTTTAAAACCTTATCCGCATCAAAAGTATTTGATAATTGGTTCAAGGCCGCTGCAAATAATTGTGTCAGATCAAGGTCTAGCGATTTCTCAACGACAATGCGAATCACGCCCAGCACTGCGCGGCGCAAAGCAAAGGGGTCGCGCTCACCGGTTGGCGCTTGGCCAATCGAAAATAAGGCCGCAATAGAGTCTATGCGATCTGCCAAGGCAAGGCTTTGTGATATTTCACTTGCAGGCAATACATCTCCTGTGAAACGTGGGTAGTAATATTCTTTTAAGGCTATGGCAACATTATCAGGCAAATTATTCGGTGCACGTTGTGCATATTGGTAACCCATCTCACCTTGTAACTCAGGAAATTCAAACACCATATGGCTTTGTAAATCTGCCTTACACAAACTTGCCGCTTGCTCCAAGGCCACACAGGTTTCACTAGAAAGCCCCTGCGCTGACGCAATGTTTTGCGCCAAACCGCGTACATTCTGTATTTTATCGTAGACCGACCCTAACTTGTATTGGAACACGACATTTTTCAAACTCTCAACAAAACCTGACAAAGGCGTCTCTAAATCTTTCTTAAAGAAAAAAGCAGCATCGTCGAGCCGTGCTTTGACGACGCGCTCATTACCCGATGCAACAATATCTGGGTTACTGCTGTCAATATTGCTAACACTGATAAAATAAGGCAGCAATTTTCCATCTTTTTTAACGTGAAAACATTTCTGGTGGCCTTTTAGTACAGAGACGATAACGGGTTCTGGTAACTCTAAAAAAGAGTCATCAAATTTACCTAATATCGGCACAGGCCATTCGACAATACTGGTGACCAGTTCCAGCAATTCCTTATCAAAAATGGCTTCACCCCCTGCCTCATTTGCTGCGGCATTAATGGCCGCAATGACACGCTGTTTGCGCATATCACTATCGGCAACCACATAAGCTTTTTCCAGGGTCGACAAATAGTCTGCGGGCTGTTTGATTTCGATGGCTTGTGGATGATGGAAACGATGGCCATAACTCTGCTTACCTGCGCTTTGACCAAATTGGCTATAAGGCAAAACCTGGTCACCATAAAGTAGCACCAACCAATGTACAGGACGAACAAAGGTTTCATCAAGATCACCCCAACGCATACGCTTGGGTATGGGTAGCTTAGATAGGGATTGTTTAATAATATCAGGCAGCAATTCTGCTAATGGCTTACCTTTAACCAGGCTACGATAAACAAACCAGGCACCTTTGTCTGTCTCAAGCTTCTCTAAATCATTGACACTAGCGCCGCATGAACGCGCAAAGCCTTGCATGGCTTTGGTCGGCTCGCCTACCTCATCAAAAGCAGCCGTAACAGCGGGACCACGGCGTTCACTATCGACATCGGGCTGTTCTGCAACAAGGTCTTTTACGATAAAGGCTAAACGACGTGGTGAGGCGAAATAGTCAATCCGGGTAAATTCCAACTTGGCTTGCTTAAGGCCCACGTCAACACCCTCCGCCAAGGCTTGCGTCAAACGTGACAAGGCCATTGGCGGCAATTCTTCGGTGCCAATTTCAAATAGCAGATCATTGCGCGCACTCACCTTGCTGCCCCTGTTTTATCTATATTCAGCCCGCATTTCTCACCAGGATGACGAGTCCTCGCTTGATCTTTGAATCCACAGGGAGTTTTCCTCAGTCGAAAATGCACACTGTTATTCCACTGCTTCGGAAAATTCCCTGTGAATCCAAATCTCTGCGTACCCTGAGGGTTGTCGTCAGACAACCCGAGGAAGTACTCTTGGGGTACGATCATCTCACCCCCTGGTGAGAAGTACGGGCTAGCATGGGGAATCCAAGCGCTTCGCGGCGCTCGTAATAAGCCGTTGCGACAGCACGCGCAAGATTGCGCACACGGCCAATAAAACGTACACGCTCGGTGACACTGATAGCGCCACGGGCATCAAGCAGGTTAAAACAATGCGATGCTTTCAATACCATTTCATAAGCTGGTAATGACAGACCTGCCTCAACTAATGACTGGCTGTCAGTCTCGTACTGGTTAAAGTGTTTAAACAAAGCATCGGCATCAACCTGTTCGAAATTGTAGGCTGACATTTCAACTTCGTTTTGATGAAAGACATCGCCATAGCTGACACGCCCGGCGGGGCCATCTTGACACCAGGTTAAATCATAAACACTGTCAACGCTTTGCAGATACATAGCAATACGTTCTAAGCCGTAGGTAATTTCACCCGTGACGGGTTTGCAATCAAGGCCGCCGACTTGTTGAAAATAGGTGAACTGACTGACTTCCATGCCATCGAGCCAAACTTCCCAACCTAAACCCCAAGCGCCTAAGGTAGGCGATTCCCAATCGTCTTCGACAAAGCGCACATCGTGCTCAAGTGGATCAATACCCAGTACTTTCAGCGAGTCGAGATAAAGTTGCTGTATATCTAAGGGTGAAGGTTTGATCACCACCTGAAACTGATAGTAGTGCTGTAGGCGATTCGGGTTGTCGCCATAACGCCCATCAGTGGGTCGGCGACAAGGTTGCACATAGGCAGCAGCCCAAGGTTCTGGGCCAATCGAGCGCAAAAACGTTGCAGGATGAAAGGTACCCGCACCCATTTCCATATCATAGGGCTGCATTAATGCACAGCCTTTTGCCGCCCAATAGTGTTGTAGCGTGAGAATCATGCCCTGAAACGAGGCTGACGGTGATAAATCTTGTGG
>CAYUKF010000134.1:0-5256 GCA_964445215.1 uncultured Thiotrichales bacterium | reverse complement strand
ACCCCGAGGGCACGTAGCACCCCGAGGGCACGTAGCAATAGAGCGGCTATTGCCGCTCACTTTGGAGCGAATTGAAACACAATATCTCAACCTAAATTCAACCAGACTTATTCAGAACTTCTCTAGTGTTCTTATCTATGTGATCATTACGGATTCAGTGTCCCTGTGGTGCCGTAGACATTGACAAGCTAACTGAATTCGCACACTCACATGGATAGAGCACTAGCTTTGTTGAATATAGTCAAAAAGTGTTTTGTGGTGTGTCATGGAAGACAGCAAGGGAAGCATAAGCCTCTTCCTGGTTAATGTATGGATAACATATTGATAAATTTGCGCCCTAAGGCTAGGTTTTGTCCCCCCTTGCACCCCAAGGGCTCGTGGAGGGGGAGCACGTTGCAGCGAGGTGTTTTTGTACTTGCCATCTTTTTTCTTGATGTTCCTGCCGCTCAGGGCGAGGACGCTGTTGCGATATTCCAGCCTGATTTGCGTGCACCCTATGATCAGGTGTTTCGTGCCATTACCAACGGCATTAAAGAAGAAGCTGATTTTAAATTAAGCATAAAAAAAATTACTAACAATGACAATCAGCAAAAGCTATCTGACTGGCTTGATAAAAAAAATATAAAAGTAATTATTGCCTTTGGTAGTCGAGGGATTGAAGCGGCTAAAGATGCTGCTGATGGTAGGCCTGTTTTGGCAGCGGTTTCATTGCTCTCAGCAGATATTCTTGAGCACAATAACATCGGTGGTATTAGCCTTGCCGCAGACCCTAAAGCGATAATTGTCGAGCTTAGGCGCTTAGTTCCTTCTGTGAAGAAAATATTTGTTGTCTATAGCCCAATACATAACCACTGGCTGATGCAGTATGCTACTAAGATAGCAGAAAGCTATGGTATCGAGTTGATATCGATTGCGGTATCAGACCTTATGCAAGCGGCTATTCAATATAAGGCAGTACTCGATGAGCTTGAGACTGGGCACAGCGCACTTTGGTTACCATTAGATCCCATTACTGTTGAGAAGCGCACGATTTTACCGTTAGTATTACGCGTTACCTGGGATCGAAATTTAACGTTGATATCCAGTAATGCGCCACACGCCAAACGCGGCGCGTTATTTTCTACCTTTCCTAAAAATAGGCAGATGGGGCATAATATTGCTAACACAGTCAACAAATGGCTGAGTACGGGTAAGCCTGACTTTGAGGTAAAGCCTCTTACGGATTTAGGTTTTGCTATTAATATTCGAACTGCAGCACATTTAGGCATCAAACTCGATAAAGAAGACCTCAAGCGCTACGATCTCAAGTTCCCTCGAAACTAGCCCGGATAATTCATGAATAACGCAATTTCTCACTTGGCTCTTGATATTACAGTAGATTATCTTCAATCGACCGTACCCACCAGTACGACACTCAATCAGATAATCTACTGTAATATCAATTGCCTGCGCGCCCTGAGGGTTGTCGCTAGACAACCCGAGGAAGTACTCCCCCTCAAGGGGGGACAAAACAGAGTCTTGGGGTGCAATAATCTCGCGTTATTCATGAATTATCCAGGCTAGAGCATTTAATGAGAGCATTGCTAAGAATATTGTTACCACACAATACAGAGTTTCGACGTCAGATAATGTTATTGGTGTCAGTCGGTATTCTTGTATTAGCGCTAGTTTCTTCTCTATTAACGGCGTGGGTTACCAGTAAAAATTCACGTCAGCAGCTTATTGATCAAGGCTTACAGCTGACGGAGAGTTTTGCCGAGCAAAGCGTATTAGCGCTATTATTGGAATCTGCCGAAAACGCAGAGGACTTGGTTGCCAGCACCTTATCTTTCCCAAATGTAATGTATGTTGAGTTATTGACACAGGATAGAAAAATACTACTGCATGAAGGGGAGCATTTGGTTGATGAACTCAAAAATCTTGAGATAAGTTCGGGCAGTAAGCTGGGCTTCGAGGGTTTTTTTTACCCCGAGGGCACGTGGCAATATACCCCTCAAGGGGGTACTAAAAAGAGCCCCCTTGAGGGGTACACGCTGTCTGGAGCCGTTGAGCAGGATGCGGTTTTATTTTGTGAAACGAATGCCTATCTCTGTTTTCGCGCCCCTGTGTTTGACCGGCAGCGAGACGAACAAATAGCAGTGTTTGTTGGTGGCGATCAAGCGCCAAATTTGTTGGGGTTTGCTGACGTAGTGATGAGCAAGGCTGAGCTAAATGCCCAGCGTACAACGACTATTTTGCAAAATATCATTGTGTCTTTTGTGCTGGCCATTATCATTTTGCTTATTTTACAAAAAATATTATCTCGTATTACGACGCCTTTGAGTGAACTGTCGACATTAATGCACGAGCAGGACACAAAAATAAAGACATCACGAGCGAAGGTTAAGGGGCCAATAGAAATTCAAGATATGGCACGTGCTTTCAACGCCATGATGGATGTATTGGATGAACGCGATCTGCGTCTACGCAATCAAAATGACAATTTAGAGAATCAAGTCAAGGCGCGTACACGTGACTTGGTTGATGCACGTGATGCTGCAATTCAGGCAAGCAAGCATAAATCAGTTTTCCTCGCCAATATGAGCCACGAGTTAAGAACACCTATGAATGCCGTGCTGGGTTATACCTCAATAGTGATTGAGGATGCTCGTAGCCGCCATTTTAATCTTGCAAGCTGTATCGAAGACCTCAACCGAGTTGAAAATGCAGGCAAGCATTTGCTGTCGATGATTAATAATATTCTTGACCTGGCAAAAATTGAAGCAGGGCGTATGGAATTAGAATGTGGCGTGGTTGATATTAAACAATTGGCACGTCAGGTTGAAGATAGCGTATTACCATTGATTAGGGATAAAAATAATAAATTAGTAGTGGATGTGGTTTCTGATGGCAGCTCTTTGTCGATGGATGCCGTTAAACTGAGACAAATTCTTATTAACTTGCTGAGTAACGCTGCCAAATTTACCGAACAAGGCACCATAACACTGAAAATCGAGCACAGTATTGATGCATTGTTTTGCTCTGTTGTTGATACCGGTATGGGTATGGATGAAGCACAGCAGCAGCGAATATTTAAAGCTTTTAAGCAGGCAGATACAACAACCACCAAGAAGTTTGGTGGCACCGGTTTAGGTTTGACGATTTCGCAACACCTGTGTGCCTTAATGGGTAGCAAAATTGAGGTGAAAAGTGACTTAGAAAAAGGGTCGGCATTCTATTTTGCCCTTCCACTGCCTTTGCAAGAGCACCAAGAAGATGAGGATATACTAGTAAATTACAGTATTTAGGTAGCCTCTGATCTATTCATGGGTTCGACTCTTATGCCTGGGAACATTCAGCCACGTGCCCTCGGGATACTTCTGCATTGTACCCAAAGACATGCAGTACCCTGAGTAGGGCGCATGTTAGCGCATTATGAGGAAGCACCCTGAGGGCGTACCTCAAGAGTGTGCCGTAATAACCCCTTCAGGCACTAAAAAGATCACCCCGTAAGAGGGCTTTTTGTGGGCACCAATACTGGCAATAATCCTGCTATTAACTGTGTTCAAGATAAAGCCGATTGAGTTGGCGTAATAGAAATTTTTATCAAATACGATATTCAAGGCTAATAAAGCCGTGAATGCCAGGTAAAGGCAAATCATTAGTGATAGCCGGTGCAGGCACGCCATTCAAGCTAGGTTCGCGGGCATCCTCATCAAACAAATTACGCACGATTAATGATATGTCTAAGGGTAGTTTACCAAAGCTATGACGTAGACCGAGATCGACCGTAGCGTAATCATCAATGTCATCACGCGGGTCACCGAATGCACGTTCTCTACTGCCTACCCAATTAATTTGAGTATTTAACTGCCAGCCGTGAATAAACTCCCAATTGCTGCGTATATAAATTTGATGCTGGGGTGCGTTGGCGACATCGCTGTTAGTATCTTCGTCGGTGGATTTTTGAAAGGCATAGTTGGCGAGCAAGTCCAATTTGTCATTAACGCGCCAATCCATTTCCCACTCCAGGCCGAAGCCAGTTTGATTTCCCGTGTTTTGAGCAGTGAATATGCCGCTATTATTCACAAAGCGGATGATATTCTGTAATTCGTACCTAAATATATTCAGTGTTGTGCCAATATCCTGTGTCGGATGATAATCAAAGGCCAGCTCAATGGTGTCAATAATTTCTGGGTCAAGGTTGCGATTGCCTAGCGCCACAGGGTTATTGATATTTCGTGTCTCTGCGAACGAAGGTGCTCTAAAGGCGCGGCCGTACAAGAGTTTGGTGGTGAGGTTATAAGCCGACTGCCAGACCAAGGCAGCACGCGGATTAATCGTGCTGCCAAAATCAGAATAGTGATCCCAACGCACGCCTGCGGTCAGATCCCAGTCGCGCGTGAAATTCCATTCGTCCTGAGCGAAGAGATACTGGATGGTGCGGCTGCCCGGTTGTAGAAAAACCAGATTGGGGTCATTACTGACATCAATCACGCTATCGCCAGCAATGGCTGTCGGCAGAAGATTATTATCCAATGTAAAATTTCTACTTTCTCTCACTCTGTCAATTTCAGCATAGTTGACACCAGCACCAAGACGGATGCGGTGATCGCTGAAGCCGCTGTAGAAGGCGGAACCGCCAAACCGAACATGACGCTCAAAGACATCGGGGTTGCCGATGACGCCTTGGGCAAAGGTTTGTCCATTGGGGAAGCTGGCGCCAGCCGGAAACAGAAACAGATCCGATTTTGCACTGGTGTCGAAATAGCTCAGTTGTCCGGTGAAGTCCCAATCATCGAAGCGGTCTTCATTTTTGTAGGTCAGGTCGGCGTTAAAGCGTTCGCTATCATTGCTACCATTTGGGTCGAGTGTTGGACCAACACCGGCACCGGTGCCGACGTTTTTTCTGCCCTGGTAACCGAAACGTAGTTGCCAGTCATTGCGTGCCAAATCGAGACGTAGATCCAGCGTTTCACGTTGGTTATTCACTGGCCCGGGGGCGTTGGAGGCAGCCGTACCCAGCGCATTGTCGAGCGCGGTTTGCGCATCGAATTCGACAATCTCACGCTGCCCGTCTGTTGTGTAATATTGCATCGAAAACGCCACATCGAGCCCGTTATTGCTTTGACCATGCAGTAGCCACACGCGTTGGCTGTCAAAGGAACCAGCGCCCGCGCCAATCTGAGTACCGTTGATTTCACTGGCGCTTTTAGTGATGATATTAATGGTGCCAGCAAAGGCATCGGCACCATGCAAGGCCGAGCCAGGGCCACG
>CAYUKF010000133.1:1273-5258 GCA_964445215.1 uncultured Thiotrichales bacterium | reverse complement strand
CCATAATCGACAATACATCTTCTGCTTTTAAATCCAAAGCAATTTTTAATTTCATAAAAATAATGTTATTCGTTAAGCGTTTTTCTGGCTCAGGCTGTGGCTCCTCACGTTTGCCGCGTTTTTGATTAATAAACCCATTCAAAAACGTCGCCATCAACACATCTTTACATTTTTGATAGGCAGGATCGTCATCCTTTTTTAACCAATCACTGATTTCAGCACGTGTAGCCTGATGCTCCACTGCGCGAAAAATCGCAATCATATTTGAATCATTTAAATCAAAGGTATAACGCAAACGGCGCAAAATATCGTTATTGGTCATTATTAAGGAACCTGTGATTTATTTTTGACGAAGCACCCCGAGGGCGCAGGGTAGATTGTGCCTGAAATATTTAGATTCAAGACGTGAATCGCACGCAATAGCGAGCTATTACGCCCCCACGCTTTCGCGGGGGCAGGCTCTGAGAGAATGTGGTAGCATTCCCGCAAAAGTACTCTTAGGACACGAAGATGCACACCCCACAGGAAGTGCCCCCCCTCAAGAGGGGACAAAACCGAGCCTTGGGGTACAACACAGAAGCTGGATATTTCAGGCATAAGATGCGAGTTCATGAATAGTTCACAGTTCCCTTAATCAACGCAGCATTAAATATGCAGCTACCGCTACAATAATTGTTAGCCAACCCAGCGTATTAATATGCTTACGTAGCACAGTCTCCATTTTCTCTCCACCCACTTTAATAATACCAGCGACAAGAAAAAACCGTGCGCCACGGCCAATCAATGAGGCGATAACAAAAGGAATAAAACTCATCGCTAAGACACCAGCACTGATGGTAAACAATTTATAAGGTATCGGCGAAAAACCAGCGATGAAGATAACCCAGATACCCCACCGCTCGAACCATTGTTTACTGAGTTCAAGTGTATCGCCATGACCTGCTTGCAGCATCCACGGCTCGATAAAATCAAAGGCTAACCAACCAATAAGGTAACCAGCGATACCACCGAGCACAGATGCTATGGTAGTGATTGTTGCAAACCACCAGGCTTTATCACGCTTTGCCAACACCATTGGCGCAAGCATAACGTCTGGGGGAATAGGAAAAAACGATGATTCGGCGAAGCTTAAACCACCGAGATACCACGGCGCTTTAGGATGAGCTGCCCAACGTAGGGTCATGTCGTAGAGTTTACCAAATATCGCCATACAGCTTTACTCTGTTACTATTTAATTCCACCGAGTCCACCCAGCATGGGCACAAAACTCACTGACTCTATATCTTCACGTACGTAGCGTGTTTCGCTTTCACGTACGATGCGGGCTAATACCTGGTTAGTGTTTTTTCCTACCGGGATAACTAAACGTCCACCCACAGCCAACTGCGACAACAAGCCTTCAGGAATTTCCTCTGGTGCAGCGGTCGCAATAATAGCATCGAACGGCGCATGACTTGGCCAACCCTCACTACCATCAGTTAAACGTGGCCGAATATTATGTAAGGATAATTCTGCAAAACGTCTGCGCGCGCTATTGAGTAATGCACCAATACGTTCTACCGTATTCACTTTTTCAAAGAGCGTCGATAAGATTGCTGTTTGATAGCCACAGCCTGTGCCAATTTCCAGCACCGACTTACATTCACCTTCGTCGATGACCAGCTCGGTCATACGTGCGACGATATAAGGCTGTGAGATCGTTTGACCATGACCAATAGGTAAGGCAGTATCTTCATAGGCACGACTAGCCAAGGCTTCTTCAATAAAGATATGGCGTGGTGTTTGCCGTATCGCTTCGAGTACACGTGGATTAGTGATGCCCTCTTCTTTTAATCTTTGCACCAAGCGTTCTCGTGTGCGCTGGGAAGTCATGCCAATACCAAGGTGATGGGCTTTGATCGACATCAGTTTTTTGTACTGTTGTTTGATTCAATAACTGGCAACCACTGGTTAACCGCATCAACTTGTTGATGACGTGTTAAATCAACTTGGACCGGAGTAACTGAAACATAGCCATTTTCTATCGCATGAAAGTCTGTACCGTCACCCGCATCAGCCGCAGCACCAGCTGCACCAACCCAGTAGATGCGATTGCCACGTGGATCTTGGCTTTTAATCACAGCTTCGGCCTTATGCCGAAAGCCCAGCCGGGTTGCAACAAAACCTTTAATCTCATGCCACGGTAAATCAGGAACGTTTACGTTTAGTAATGTGTCTTTATCTAAGGGTGTGGTTTGTAATTTATTGATGAGGATCTCAACCGCCTTTACTGCACTATCGTAATGCTGTAATTTTTGACCTGCAAGTGATACGGCAATCGCAGGTAGGCCAAGAAAACGTCCTTCCATTGCTGCCGCAACGGTACCAGAATAGACGACATCATCACCCAAGTTAGCACCCGCATTAATACCAGCAATAACCATATCAGGCTCTTGCTCGAGCAAACCGGTGACAGCGATATGCACACAATCGGTGGGTGTACCATCAACACTAATTACACCATTATCATGATGTTTCAGTCGCAAGGGTCTTGATAGGGTAAGCGAGTTACTCGCCCCGCTACGATTTCTATCGGGAGCAATGACATCAATATGTGCAACGCTACGCAGCGCGTCATAGAGTGCGATTAACCCTGGTGCCAGATAACCATCATCGTTACTTAAAAGAATTCGCATCAAGGTGCCTTATATCAAACACAACAATTCAGTGCTGACAACAATACGTTGTACCAACGTAATAGCTTAATGAGGTTGGTAGAGTAATATCTGAAAAACGTGAATCGAAAAAACTATCGACACTAGGCTGCGATCGAGGCAACACACAATGCCATCAATGAACTTGGGTAGATACCTAACGCCAGTATCAATAAACTGTTAAAACTGAGCGCAATCTTCACATCAACCGGAGCAGCGATTTCTGGCACATGCTCGTCGGCGTCATCAAAGTAAGTAAATTTAATAATACGCAAATAGTAAAAGGCACCAACAACAGAGAGTAGAACGGCAAGTATGGCTAACCATACCAGTTCAATACTGACCACGGCTTGCAACACTTGCAGCTTGGCCCAGAAACCAACGAAGGGTGGCACACCTGCCATCGACATCATGACGATCATTACCATAAAGGCGAACCAGGGGCTGCGTTTGTTCAGTCCTTTAAAATCAGAGATATTTTCAGCGTCATAACCAGCACGGCTTAACAAGATAACAAGACCGAAGCCAGCAGCGGTAGTGATAGCATAGACAATCGCATAAAACATGGACGCAGCATAGCCTTCAGCGGTACCCGCCAACACCCCAAGCAATAAAAACCCAACATGCGCTATGGTGGAATAACCTAACATACGTTTGATATTAGTTTGCGCTATCGCCACAACATTACCAACAATAATAGACAGTACCGCCAAAATAATTAACATATCTTGCCAATGCACATGCAGTCCTTGTGCACTATCAACCAAGATCCGCATTAACATGGCAAACGCAGCAATTTTAGGCGCGCTAGAGATAAACAAGGTGACTGCCGTTGGTGCACCCTGATAGACATCGGGTATCCACATATGAAACGGTACAGCACCAAGCTTAAAGGCAATGCCAACAACGAGGAAGACAACACCGAATTTAAGCACCACGCTATCACTGTCATTGGCTGCGATAAAGGCGGCAATTTCACCAATGTCCAGCGTACCCGTGGCGCCGTATATCATCGACATACCGTAAAGCAGCATGCCCGATGCGATAGCACCCAGCACAAAATACTTCATTGCCGCTTCGGCAGAAAGGCTGGAATCACGGTTAAAGGCAACCATGGCGTAAAGTGATAAGGACAGCAATTCAAGACCGAGGTAGATAGTCAAATAACTGTGCGCCGACACCATGACCAACATGCCAAGCACAGCAAACAAACCGAGCACATAAAACTCGCCACGATAGATACCGCGATCAACCAGGTATTGACGTGCGTACAAAAAAGCTAAAAAGCTCAC
>CAYUKF010000133.1:0-1173 GCA_964445215.1 uncultured Thiotrichales bacterium | reverse complement strand
CCTACAATTTGGACGTTACAATATGATGAAGAAAATGATCAACGGAGCTATGCATCACATCAACTAGAGGTGCTGGCCAAACGCCAAGCAATATTACCGCTAGCGCTAACACAGCTAACAGCCAGAACTCACGACTATTGACATCATTTAGCTTGGCAACATTGTCGTTGGCAACATCGCCAAAAATCACGCGTTTAACCATCCACAAGGTATAGGCAGCACCAAGAATGAGTGTCAACGCAGCAAGAAAAGCAATCCAAAAACTAACCTGGAAAGCACTAAGAATCACCATGAATTCGCCAACAAAACCTGATGTTCCTGGTAGGCCAGTATTAGCCAAGGCGAACAACACCATAAAACCCGCAAACACTGGCATGGTGTTAACAACGCCACCATAATCACTAATACGGCGTGAATGCATACGGTCATACATCACACCAACACAGAGAAACAAGGCGCCGGAAATAAAGCCATGAGAAATCATTTGTACCATAGCGCCTTCGACACCGAGCGCTGCACCTGCAATATCGCCAGTTTGTCTGAAGATAGAAAAGACCACAAATAAACCTAATGTCACAAAACCCATGTGCGCGATAGAGGAATAAGCAATCAGTTTTTTCATGTCTTCTTGCGCTAACGCAACCAGTGCAATATAGACTATGGCAATCAACGATAACGTAATCACCAACCAATCAAACTCTGCCGCCGCGTCGGGTACAATGGGCAATAGAAAACGAATAAAGCCGTAAGCACCTAACTTCAACATGATGGCAGCCAAAATGATTGACCCCCCCGTTGGCGCTTCAACGTGCGCATCTGGCAACCAGGTATGCACTGGCCACATCGGCACTTTAACGGCGAATGCAATTAAAAAGGCAAAGAACATTAAGGTCTGTGCCGTCATACCAATAGATTGGGCATGAAAGTCGAGAATCGCAAAACTACCGGTTTCAAAATAAAGATATAAAATAGAGACGAGTAGTAGTACTGAACCCAGGAAGGTATACAAAAAGAATTTAATTGCCGCATAAACACGGCGTTGACCACCCCAAATACCAATGACAAGAAACATAGGTATCAGCATCGCTTCCCAAAACACATAGAATAAAACCGAGTCGAGCGAAGCAAACACGCCGTTCATCAAGCCTTCCATAATCAAGAAGGCAGCCATGT
>CAYUKF010000132.1:0-5281 GCA_964445215.1 uncultured Thiotrichales bacterium | reverse complement strand
ACCGCATTCTCATTCTTGATTTCGGTTCGCAAACTACCCAGTTAATTGGTCGTCGTGTGCGGGAGGCGGGGGTCTATTGTGAAATATATCCCTATGATGTCAGCGCTGAAGAAATTGCAGACTTTAACCCACAGGGCATTATTCTCTCTGGTGGGCCAGAATCTGTAGTTGCCAGCGAAGAAATTGCTGCGCCACAAATCGTATTTGATCTTGCTGTGCCCATACTGGGTATTTGCTATGGGATGCAAACATTGGTTGCGCAGCTGGGTGGCGCCGTTGAGTCGTCTAGCGAACGCGAGTTTGGCTATGCCGAGGTCACAGTCAGTGCTGATTCGGTATTGTTGCAAAATATTGAAGATCGTATTAACGCTGACGGTCAATCCTTGCTTGATGTATGGATGAGTCACGGTGATCGTGTCAGTAAAATCCCCGATAATTTTTGTGTCATTGCCAACAGTGAACATGCACCGTATGCCGCTATCGCTGATGAGTCGCGCCATTATTATGGTTTACAGTTTCACCCTGAGGTTGTTCATACCAAGCAAGGCGAGAAGATTTTAGCGCGTTTTATTCATACTATTTGTCAGTGTCCATCAAATTGGACGCCTGCCAATATTGTTGATGAGAGCATCACCGTGATTCAACAACAAGTGGGGAAAGACAAAGTCTTGTTAGGCTTGTCTGGTGGGGTTGATTCTTCTGTTGTCGCTGCCTTATTGCATAAGGCCATAGGCGATCAACTGGCTTGCGTATTTGTTGACACCGGTTTGCTGCGCCTTAACGAAGGCGACCAAGTTATGGCTGCTATGGCACAGTATATGGGGGTGAATGTTATTCGTGTTAATGCCGAAAAATTATTTTTTGATGCATTGCTTGGAGAAACTGACCCAGAGAAAAAACGTAAAATTATTGGTGCTTTATTTATTGATGTATTTGACGCCGAATCAGCCAAAATCAAAAACGTAAAATGGTTGGCGCAAGGAACAATTTACCCCGATGTCATTGAATCCGCTGGCTCACGCACAGGCAAGGCGCATGTGATTAAGTCGCACCATAATGTCGGCGGTTTACCTGAGCGTATGCAGCTTAAGTTGCTTGAGCCGCTGCGTGAGTTATTCAAAGACGAAGTGAGGAAAATAGGTGTTGAGCTAGGTTTGCCAACTGAGATGGTTTACCGTCATCCATTTCCTGGACCTGGTTTGGCTGTACGTATTCTCGGTGAAGTAAAAAAAGAATATGCCGATTTACTGCGTAAGGCCGATGCCATTTATCTTGAAGAATTGCACCAAGCAGGTTGGTACGATAAAACCAGTCAAGCCTTCGTCGTATTTTTGCCTGTCAAATCAGTCGGCGTCATGGGCGATGGTCGTCGTTATGATTATGTTGTCGCGCTACGCGCCGTTGTCACTACTGATTTCATGACAGCGCACTGGGCTGAATTACCTTATGATTTGCTGGGTCGTATTTCCAACCGAATCATCAACGAAGTCGACGGCATCTCTCGCGTCACCTACGATATTTCTGGTAAACCACCAGCAACCATTGAATGGGAATAGGCGCATGGGAGTAGACGTGTGCGAGTTGCTCTTGCTTGATCAGGGCGAGCAAGATAGACATTGGATGCGTCATGCACTTGGCCTGGCGAACAAGGCGGAGCAAGCAGGCGAAGTGCCTGTCGGTGCGTGTATTGTTAAAGAAGGAAAATTGATCGCTGAGGGGTGGAACAGACCGATTGGCAATGTTGACCCTACTGCGCATGCAGAGATTATCGTGCTGCGTGCAGCAGCAAAAACCCTGGATAATTACCGCCTGCTGGATGCCACGCTCTATGTTACGTTAGAGCCTTGTTCAATGTGCGCAGGCGCTATCATCCATGCTCGCATTAAGCGTGTTGTGTATGCGGCGACAGACCTGCGAGCAGGTGCTGCAGGGAGTGTCATCGACGTATTTTCTAATTCTGCTTTCAATCATCACGTAGAGGTTAGTGCTGGTGTTGCAGCAGAAGAAAGTTCACGGTTACTCAAAGACTTCTTTCGTAAACGTCGCGCCTGATCATCCTTAGTGGTTTATTTTAGAAAATATCATTTATTTGGTTTGTTGCTATTGCTGATTATTATGCCAGTGATTGCATTTTGCCAACCTGATGTTATTGAACAAACCCGTTATTACGATGTTGAAGGTGATGATCTCCAGTCAATTCGACAAAGCATGAATACGCAACGTAGCACAGCTGTCAAAGGTGGTTATGATGCTTATGTTTCGTGGTTTTTGACCTGGCGTTTTCGCTACGATGATGATCTAAAGGGTTGTAAGATCAATGCGGTCTCTACCAAGCTCAAGGTTAAATACATACTGCCTCGTTGGGTTGATAGCGAGCGATCTTCATCGAAAACAAACGCACATTGGCAAAAATATTATGCTGCTTTGCTTGAGCATGAGCAGGGGCATCGAGATTGGGGCGTCAATGCAGCAATAGCCATTGAGCAGCGATTGCTGGCCATGCCTTATGCTAGTAATTGTTTATCACTACGGCGTGATGCACAGAGCCTGGCAGTAAGAGTGCTAGCTGATTATTTGAGGCGAGAAAAGCGCTATGATCGTGATACAAGACATGGTGCAACGCAAGGCGCCGTTTTTCCTTAGGATGTTGTTAACTCAACCGTTGTTGTAATTCGAGGGTAAGAGGTCTGTGCTTATGAGGCTTCTTTGAACTGGAGAGATGAGGCTTGCAAGGGGCCGTAGGCCTCGCTCAACTGGTCGTAATATTTTCTGATATTGGTGACATAAGTAACTGCCTCTTTACCGCGTGCATAGCCATGACGTGTGGTGGTGTGCCAACGTTTTTGTTGCAATAGCGGTAGTGCTGTTTTGATATCAAGCCATTTGTTACGGTTACCACCACGCTCTTCAGCGAGAATTTGTGCATCTCTTACATGGCCAAGCCCGATATTGTAAGCGGCGAGTGTCAGCCATGTTAGATCGGGCTCTGTTACCGAATCTTTTAGCGATGCTTTGAGCTGGCTGAAGTATTTGGCACCCCCCCAGATGCTTTGTACTGGGTCGAGTCGATCTTTTACACCCAGCTGCCGAGCAGTAGGCAGTGTTAGCATCATGATTCCACGTACGCCAGTTGGTGATTTGGCCTTAGGCAGCCAGTGTGATTCCTGGTAACCGATCGCAGCAAGTAATTGCCAGTCAACACCATGTCGAGCGCCAGCCTGAATGAAAAATGGTTCAAATTCGGGTAAGCGCTTTTGGCGGTGCTGATTAAACCATTTGGTCTCGACGTAATTAAAGTTATCCAGATGGCCGTAATAGCGCTCGAGTAATCGATCCATTTCACCGCTACTTTTCAGTTTTCTGATGAACTCATTGGCGGCTTGAAAGAGGCTATTGTCTTGAGATCGGGGAAAGGCCCAGGCAAGCGACTCGGGTTCTGTCAGGTTAAAGGCAACACGTAATTCTGGGTAGAGGCGACGATTAAGAGTCATCGTGTTTGAATCGGCAATGGTTAAATCGAGCTCTTGTCGCCAAACGCGATCAAGCATTTCTTCTTCATCGCTATTGTCGCTTTCTAGCCATGCTAAGTTGTGATGTTCTTTTTTTAGTTGATTTAATAATTCAGCGTGACTACTGCCAGCAATGACAGCCAATTTCTGCTTGCCAATGCTATTAATGTTTTTCGGTTTTGTGCCGGTTGATCGATAGATAAGTTGTTGTTCTATTTTTTGGTATGGCTCGCTAAAACGTACTAACTTCTTTCTATCTTTAGTAACAGTGAGTCCAGCTGCGGCGAAATGAACTTCACCGTTGGCAACCATCGGAATAACTTCGTGTAAATTTCCCGATACGATTAGACTAAGCTCGGCATTCAATGACTCCGCGAAGCGCTTAAGTAACTCATACTCAAGACCGGACGGCCCATCATTACCTTCGTAGTAGGTGGTAGCGCTATTGCGGGTTACGACGACAAGTTGCTTCGATTCTTTGATCTGTTGTAATACAGAGGGTGATTGGTTGCACGCAGAAAGACTTAACGTCGTCGCTACAGCCAGCGATAATAGCCAAGGCGCAGAACGTTTTGTTGAGTTAAGTGCAGGGAAAACAACCATTTCAGAGCCA
The DNA here is from genome assembly GCA_964445215.1 of uncultured Thiotrichales bacterium. Taxonomy (GTDB): domain Bacteria; phylum Pseudomonadota; class Gammaproteobacteria. Next base: position 1,159 of record CAYUKF010000132.1, on the reverse strand, counting down.
TTGGTATAGAATTACGTTAACATCTTGTGCGGATTTGAACTTGCATGTGCTTGCTGAAAGCAGGTTGATTCTAGCATAATTGAGCGTCAATTTCCAGGCACCAAGTGGTGTTTGGTGGCCAAAATGGAGAGGTACCGAAGCGGTCATAACGGCACCGACTCGAAATCGGTTGGGGGCGTTAGCCCCACAAGGGTTCGAATCCCTTCCTCTCCGCCATTTCATCAAGTAGTGACGAGTTGCATCTGCATTTAGCAGCAAGCTATATCACATTGCAGTACACCTGATGCGCAATATAACAGTCTATTTACTGTTAGGTTCGATTGAGGCCATCATCAATGTGGCCGCTAGAGTTGGAAGTATCCATTTAGTTTGGGTGGGCACTGTCAGCGTATAATTCCTACGCCGACTTTCTCACAGTACCCAGCGCCTGGCTAATAGTGGTTAGTAACACATCGTTATCTACTGGTTTCTGAAGGAATGCTACAGCGCCAGCTGCAAGTGCTTTTTCTTCATTTTGCCAGGGATCCCTGCCCGAAAGTATGATTATCGGCATGGTGTTTAGCATCGCATCTTCGAGCCGATCTAAAACGATGAAACCATCGCCAGCCGGTAGGCCAATATCAAGTAAAATTAGGTCAGGGTTTTCCTTGCGGGTGGTGGAGATTGCTGTGATAGCGTCTGTGGCGACGACCACTTGGTAACCACTCACCTTTAGCCGTGCCCAGAGTCCTTTTAGCTGGTCCTTATCATCCTCAATGATTAATATTTTTTGCTTTTTCATGCTACTGCCTCCATGTATTGATCGCTGTTTTCAACGATTTCGTTGATTTTCCGGATAATCTCTGCTTGCTCTGTAGTTGAGATGGTTTCACCTTCGTCCAATGTTTGTCGTGAAAAAACAATTTCATGTGTAATTTCTGGTTCAAGCCGTAAATTTTTCAATTCCTGGCATGACTGAAGTTTTTTAGCCAGTCGCTTATTGAGTGCAGCAGCACCATTTTGGTCTGCGCTGGCAATAACGAAAAGCGTTTTATCTATTGCAGCTCCATGCTGTTTTGGTAACAGCACATCACAGCCATGCAGGATTGTTTTCTCAACGACTTTGCGTGCGGTTATTAGTGTCGCTTCGTTGGCGGCATCTAGTTTATTAGCCCTGCGG
>CAYUKF010000131.1:0-5316 GCA_964445215.1 uncultured Thiotrichales bacterium | reverse complement strand
ATTGCCGAAGTATTAAGTTCGCTGGATGACAAAATCGACCTGCTCCACCGCCAAAACAAAACCCTTGAACAGATGGCAGAAACGCTGTTTCGCCAGTGGTTTGTGGTTGAGGCTGGGGAGGATTGGGAGGAAGGGGTTGTTTCAGATTTAATTGATTTCAATCCTAAAAGGACTTTAGCGAAAAAGACTGTAGCCACATATTTAGAAATGGCCTCTCTAAATACTCAGACATTTCACCCAGATAGTTGGTATGACAGGGAATTTAAATCTGGAACTAAATTTATTAATGAAGATACGCTTCTTGCTCGAATTACGCCATGCTTAGAAAATGGAAAAACTGCGTATGTTACGTTTTTACAAGATAACCAAGTTGCTTGGGGATCTACCGAATATATCGTTATGCGACCAAGGCAAGGAATACATCCATTTTTTGCTTACGTACTTGCACGAAATAAGGATTTTAGAGAATACGCAGAAGGCTGTTTAGCTGGTTCTAGTGGGCGACAACGCATTGACCTAGAACACCTCAAAAATTTTTATATTCCTATTCCTCCTGAAAATATTATCGAAGAATTTAATAAAGTTTTGGCGGGAATTGTTCCAAAACTAATAGTAAACGCGAACCAAATTCGCACCCTACAATCCCTCCGCGATACCCTCCTGCCCAAACTCATGAGCGGTGAAGTTCGGGTAAAATACCGCAATGAGGCTAATTTCTAATGACGTTACCTGCTGGAAAAACAGAATATCAAGAAATACATAACAAAATTTCCATTGAAGGGTTTTCCTATGCTGAAAGCGATATTAAGCAGTCCGCTGAAATGATTGCAGATGTTTGTTTTGATGCTTCGGGGCAGAATGATTTTAACGCTTTCACAGCTTCTTTAAGTGAGACTGGCTTCAATGATAGTGGTTTAGCCTTAGTAAACATTCAAGACTGGCAAGTGGGCGAAGGCTTTGCCGAGGCCTATCTCGGCTCTCATTTTTCTTGTTGTTTTCCTTGGTCGAATAACCGCGATCTGAAAAACCCCAATTCTAGTTTAACGGGTGCGGATTTAGTGGGCTTTCGCAAGGGACAATTTGCCTTTGGTGAGGTGAAAACATCGAAAGAGCAAAAAGTACCGCCACAAGTGACTTCAAAAAAAGGTGATGGGCTTAATGCCCAGTTGAATAAACTATGTGCTGACGCTGATGCGCGCTGGGCGTTGGTTCAATATTTATTTCATCGCCAAAAAAACAGCACGGAATACCAAAATGCCTGCAAATATTACCTACAAGATGACACCAATTTTTATATTTTTGGCGTTTTGGTTCGTAACAACAAGCCATTATTAGATGATTGGGATCATCTAAAGAAGCATCTTGAACCTCATGCACCCGATAAGGTTTTCCTTGTTGGCTTATATTTGTCTGGTGATGACGGCATACAAAAACTACATCAATGCGTGTTGTCACATAGGGGTACATTATGATTACCCACAAGGTGTTGCAAAAAATAGACAACCATTGGGCAGTGCAAGCAGTGGGCGATGAGGAGCTGCGCCAATCTATTTTTCAGTATGCCAAAGCAAAGTTGGTCAAGGGGGCAATCGGTAAGCAGTTATCCTTGCATTTGGAAAATAATTTTCATGATGAAGATGCCTTGAAACGATTGGCGATGGCGTATGAAATGGCGGCTATCGAGGGCATGAAGGATTTTATTAACCATACGGATAACGACAAATTAAGCGATCAATTTATGGCGGGGTCACATCGTGCCTTTGAACTCAATCGGGTGTTGGATACGCCGAAAGAGGATGACTTGAAATTTATTTTTCATCTGTTGCATTTATCTTCTCTGGCTTATTGTGGTGATTGCTGGACGGATTTAAGGCATATCTATGATGAGTGTTCAGCGGACATTGCGCGTCTAGCAGACAAGAACGAAGGGCACTGGGATCAACGAATCTTATTAAGCTTGTTTACTTGTTGGGTGGGATTATTTAGAAAAAATTCATGGAATGAATTAAAGCGCATTTCGGATTCCATTGCCCAGTTAAGAGACAAGCAAGCGCAATATGAACAAGAATATTTAGGTGCGGATACAAATGCCCAAAGTCAGGCAAAAGCCATGCGCTTGATGTCGCTGTATCATTGGGCAAAAGCCTCTGAATTATTGGCTTTATATATGTTGCAGGGTGAGCCTGCCGATATTAAAGCCCAATTGGATAAACATTTTCATCTGGCGATTGAGATTGCCGCAAAAGGTGGCGATGCTCAACTGGAAGTGTTATTGCGCTGGTTACACACTTCAGCAGAGCAGATGGTTAATGGTTCAATCTGGTGGGTTGCTCAAACCATCAATTCAAAAGCCACACAATTTATTAAAAACCTGTCACGCAGAGCAAAGCCACTGCTGGAGTTGTTCCCGCCACAAAGAACAGCACTTAAAGAAATGGGATTGCTTGACCCTGCAAAAACCGCTGTGGTGGTGGATATGCCGACATCGGGCGGCAAAACTTTATTGGCTCAATTCAAGATGTTGCAAGCGATCAATAATTTTGGCGAAAGTAAGGGCTGGATTGCTTATATTGCACCAACTAAAGCATTGGTAGGGCAAATTGTTCGGCGGTTACGTCAAGATTTTTCACCGATTAGTATTCAGGTTGAAAAATTAAGTGGTGCGATTGAGATTGATGCCTTGGAAGAAGATATGCTCAACGATGCCGACAGTTTTGATGTTTTGGTGGCAACCCCTGAAAAAATGCAGTTGGTATTACGGAATCATAAAATAGAACGTCCCTTGTCATTACTGGTGATGGATGAGGCACATAACATTGAAGATGAGAACAGAGGCTTGCGGATTGAATTGTTGTTGGCGACGGTAAAACAACATTATCAGGCACAGGCAAATTTTCTATTGCTGATGCCCTATGTAGAAAACGCCAAAACACTTTCTCGCTGGTTAGCACATGATCGTAATGCAGGCTTGTCTATCAGTTTAAGTACCAGCCCTTGGCAGCCGAATGAGCGCATTATTGGCTTGGTGAAAAAACAAAAAGAAGGAAAAAGGGGCGATTGGACGATTGAGTATCAAACATTAATAACCAGCCCTAAAACCATACATCTGAAAGGCAAACATCAAATTGGCGGAGTAAAGCCGATTAATGTGCCTCAAAGTGAGGCTAATTTATCTAAATTAGCCGCAGGCTGTGGCAAAGTTTTTTCTGAGCGAGGAACCAGTATTGTTATCGCAAAAACCAAGGATAATGCGTGGGGTGTGGCGAGAACGCTCAGCGACAACATGGACGATTTAGAAACTGTTTCACCTGCTATTTTATTGGTGAAGAATTATCTTAAAGAAGAAGTGAGTCCTGAATTTGAATTGATTGGGATGCTGAGTAAAGGTATTGGCGTTCATCATGCCGGATTGTCGGATGAAATAAAATCTTTGATGGAGTGGCTGGTTGAAGAAGGTGAGCTAAAAGTTCTCTGTGCGACCACGACTATTGCTCAAGGTATCAACTTCCCTGTTTCTTCCGTATTTTTACAAAGTATTGAATACCCCTATGGCAAAAAAATGTCGTATCGGGAGTTTTGGAATTTAGCAGGACGCGCAGGCAGAGTAGAACAAGATAATGTCGGCATTGTTGGTATCGCTTGTGATACCGATGAAAAGGCAAGGGACTTAACAGAATTTGTTCAACAAAGCACAGGCGATTTGGTTTCTCGATTGATTGCAATTTTGGACGAACTGGAAAATCGCGGAGAATTAAACAATCTGGAAAATATGATGTATGCCCCACAATGGGAAGATTTTCGCTGCTATATCGCGCACTTATTAAATGAAAAGAAAGAGTTGCAGGCAACTCTAAATGAAATGGATCAAATGCTTGCCAATACCTTTGGTTATAGTGCATTAAAAAATGAGAATCCAGAACGATCTAATAAATTACTAGCAGCAGTTAAACACTACACTGAAAGCATTTCAGGGAATATGGGGATAGTAGCTCAAGCAAATATCACTGGGTTTTCGGTAGAGTCTGTCAAAACAGCTATGCAAGGAATAAACCAATTAGAATATGATTTAACACCTTCGGACTGGATGCCAGAAAGTTTATTTGGTTCAGCAGAAAGCAAGTTACCCGATTTGTTTAGCGTGATGTTTGGCATTAAACAATTGAACTTTAGTCATGACGACGAGCAAGGCCGAAGACAGTCGCGTATGGCAGATATTGCCCAAGCGTGGATTGCAGGTAAAACCATACATGAGATTGCCACTGATTTTTTTGAAGGTAGTGGCTCAAAGGAAATTTCTAAGGTTTATAACGCAATTTATAGCAAACTGGCTAATGGTGGAACATGGGGGCTTTCTGCTTTGAGATTGATGTCTGGATTGGATTTTGATGCTTTGTCCGAGACGCAAAAAAGACAGTTAAATTTAATGCCTGCCATGCTTTATCACGGCGTAAAAAATGAATCGTCTGTGCTGATGAGAATGAACTCTGTGCCAAGAAGCATTGCCGAAAAATTGGGCGAAAAATTTCAACAGCAAGAAGGAAAGAGAAGCATTGCAACAGCAAGAAAATATCTGAAAAATTTACGTGATAATGATTGGGATGCTGTTACTTCTCATAGTGAATTTTTATCTGGTTCTGAATGCAAAAAAATCTGGCAGATATTGTCTGGAGAGGAATAAGAATCGTGACAAAAATCACCGAAAACCAAATCGAGATTTACCAAACAGCCGATGGTCAAACTCAAATCAATATCCGTTTTGAGCAAGAGACGGTTTGGTTAAACAGACAACAACTTGCAATGTTGTTTGATCGTGATGTAAAAACCATTGGTAAACATGTCAATAATGTATTCAAAGAAGGTGAGCTAAAAAAAGATGCAGTTGCCGCAAAATTTGCGACAACTGCTCAAGATGGCAAAACCTATCAGGTGGATCATTATAATCTCGATGTGGTGATTTCTGTGGGCTATCGGGTTAAATCCCTGCAAGGAACCCAATTCCGCATCTGGGCAACGGCGCGTCTAAAAGAACTCTTGTTGCAAGGCTATAGCCTGCATCAACAACGCTTTGAACAAAATTTCTGGTTCCCACGCTCCTGCGTGGTAACCCATATCGAGCAAGGCAATATTCACGCTGTCGAGCATGGCACGTTTTCACTGTCCTCAGTGGATACGAGGGGAAGGGGGTAAACTCATGATACAAGAGAAAATCATTATTTATCAAGCGGAAGATGGTCAAGTTCAGATTGATATTCGTTTTGAGAAAGAGACGGTTTGGCTTTCTCAAGCAAAGATGGCGATTTTATTTGATAAAGACGT
>CAYUKF010000130.1:1889-5371 GCA_964445215.1 uncultured Thiotrichales bacterium | reverse complement strand
AGACGAAAATACAAACTGTTGAAAACCACTGGACTTGGAAAGTACGTTCGAAAATTTTTTTGCGCTGAGAGTGATGAGCTCAATATCAGTTTCGGCGACGGCTTCGCCAGCATAATGTTTGTTAGCCAGTAAAGATAAGGTGGTGAGCTCGCACACATCACCAGGGTGTAGATGATAGAGAACGATACTGTGGCCATTGCTGGAATTTTTTTGTACGCGTATTGAGCCTTTGAGAAAAAAGAAATACCAGTGGCATTCGTCGTTATCATGAAAGATAACATCATCTGCTTTTGCAGTAGTGATGTGTGTTTGGTCTAACACATTGATCCAGGCATCATCCTGGATTATTTTTAATAAAGGATAAAATTGAAACTAAATATCTTTGGTTTCTCCTTTCATATTAATGGCCTGTTTATTTTGAAAACTGTTGATTTAATTTGCAGCGATCCAGATAGGCTTGACGCGCTATATTGATATCTTCAAGAAAATAAGGCAATTCACTTAATAATAATGCCTGCGGGCCATCAACCAGTGCCTTTTCAGGTGCAGGGTGAAAATCGACTAACACCATGTTAGCACCGGCAACAATACCTTGCGCGGTGACATGAAAAATATCAAGAATATTGTCAGCGCCAGTTATGCGAGTGCCGACAGAGTGTGAACAATCGATGCAGACGGGCATGCGTGTTAAACGTTTTACTACAGGAACATGGGCAAAATCGACAAAATTTCGATGTGGGTCGCCAAGGTGTGTTTTCATTCCTCGCAAGCAAAAGACAATGCGACTATTGCCTTCGCTGGCTAGATACTCTGCGGCATTGAGTGATTCTTCCAAGGTGATGCCAAAGCCACGTTTGAGCAGCACAGGGTATTCGTTTTGCCGGCCAACACTTTTTAGCAGCTCAAAGTTTTGCGTATTACGCGTACCGATTTGTAGTATCACGCCAGTTGGGTGGCCGGTCTGTTTTAATGCCTGATGGATCTCTTCAACATGTGATTCATGAGTGATTTCCATGGCAATCACTTTAATGCCGTATTTGCCAGCCAATTCAAAAACGTAAGGTAGGCAGCTTGCACCATGACCTTGAAAGGCGTAAGGGCTAGTGCGAGGTTTGTAGGCGCCCATACGTGTGCAAGTTTGGCCATTTTGTTGCAGTGCGCGCATCATGGTTTCGACATGCTCTGGTGTATCGACAGCGCACAGCCCAGCAAAGACATTCAGTGTATCTTGGCCGAAGGTGATGCCGTTATAGGTAAAGTTGGCGCTGCGCAGATCATCGGTGTGGCGGCCTAATACGCGATATTCAGCAGAAATGCGGATTGCACGCTCGACTCCTGGGAGTTCGGCAATGACATCGAGTGGCAGTGGTTTGGTATCGCCGATTAAATAAATCTCGGTGAGTGATTGTTGTTGGCCTTTAACTTCGTGGCTGCGAACCTGAACGCCAGGATAGCTATTGAGATGATTGATAATGGCACGGTAGCGCTTATCGTCTTGACTAAGGTTGGGCTCGAGAATAACAATCATGTGTCTTCATCTTCTCGTTGTGTGTGTTCAGAGCTTCCCTTTATATTGTGGCACAGTTGGGATGATAAAGGGCATCGCTTTTTGTGATGTTAGTGTGCTCAAGCACTTGCATACTTCATTGCGTATCCGAGGCGGTTATTATGTCTTGTTGTGCGTCGTTATTACGCTAACACAATTGGGCTGATGTGATAGTTTGTTAGCGAATGTATTGGTATAGGCTCACCAGGCTGAGTAGCTAAGGCTGCCCAGCGCAGAGATTGATGCGACGATATTTTTTGCTAACTGGTGATGACACTATGGATTACACGTTGATGCTCGAAGTATACGGTAAAACCGTTGTACTGCCAGCGGGTGATTGGAGGGTTGCCGATACTGGGTAGCGTTGATTGGGCATGGCCAAATTTATTTTCGACTTGCTCCATAGTTATGCCGGTATTAGGTACTGTGATATCGGCGCGTTGACGGTAGACTCCTTCGTCGGCCAATGCGGTGTTAGCGCTTATGGCGAGCCAGATAACACTAAGAAGAACAATAATATTTATTGGTGATTTACAGTGAATCATGGCAGGCCCTGTTCGGTTTATTCATCATAGTTTATATTAGCGGTCATTTTTTAGTGATTTTGAGCTGGAATATGACGACTATCTCGCAATTTAGTGCGCCGTTTTGGCGTGCCAGCTTTTTTTTTGGGCTTGGTTGTGGCCAAATTTGCCTGAGATAACTCAGGGGAAGATGTATCATTTGTGTAAATTTCAGTCCGGTTTCGGCCTTGGCGTTTGGCTTGATAGAGCGCGGCATCTGCTTTGGCAAAGAGGCTTTTGCTATCGTCAAAATGTTCGAAACTGGCAACACCTAAGCTAGCACTAATATGGATGTCGCCACTGTCATGCGGAATAAGTTTCGCTGTGATAGTTTCACGTACACGTTCTGCAAGTAAATATGCACCATGGCTTTCTGTGCTACTTAAAATAACAACAAATTCGTCACCACCATAACGGAATACGATATCGCAACGCCGAACGGCGCTTTGTAACGCATTGGCGATTTCGACAATGACCTTGTCGCCCGTTAAATGCCCATAGTTATCGTTAATTTTCTTGAAGTAGTCGATATCTAGGGCAATTAGGGACAGGTTTGATCTATTACGTTTGGCCAGCTCAGTTTCACGCGCTAAGGTTGCTTCCATGGCGCGTCGATTATTGAGATTAGTCAGTGGGTCTCTTAACGCGGCAGCCAAGGCCTCTTGGTATAATAAGGCATTATTCAAGGGATTAACCAAGGTGCAAAGGAGATTTTCAAGGAGCAAAACGTCGGCTTTGGTGAAGCGTTTGCGCCGAGATAGAGTGATTTCTCCCAATGTTTTGCCATGTAGGGCTAGTTGATAGTGACAACGATGACGGCCGAGAATGCCGTGGGCAAGTTTTAGACTGCTGTCATCGTGACAGTATTCCAATGCACTGGTACCAAATAGATCGATCAATCCGTCATAAAACGCTTGTATCACCAAATGAATATCAAGGCTGGTTTGTAGTGCACCTGATATCCGGAAAAGTGCGGCAAGAGACTTATCCTCAGTCTTGCTTGATTGGCCGGTACGCTGGTAAAAAAATGTCGGGTCATCTGTAACCTGCTGCATGGCAGCGTGTCCTTGGTGTATATTGCCTATTGAATGTTGTAATGGCATGAGTGTCCTTGACTCCAAAAAGTATCACACAAAATATTATGCGAAACCCATGCCATGTTTTTCCACAGACACTGTATGTGTCTGTTCAGGTGTATCGCTAAGTATATGGATTCACGTATCACTTTATTTCGCCAATAAATTGACGCAGGTTAGGTTCATATATATTTTGTTATTTTAATGAGTTAGCACGTTGTCTGGGTAATCATTACGAGTTTAGCGTCCTTGTAGTATTTTGTATGCGCCTTGTAACCTAAAGACAGCGTTGCTGTG
>CAYUKF010000130.1:0-1789 GCA_964445215.1 uncultured Thiotrichales bacterium | reverse complement strand
AATGCTTAAGCTAACGCAAACTGCGACACAATGATTGCTTAAATCAACGTTAAGCCACGCACTGGATAGGGTGTATGTGGCGACATTATATGTATTGGAGCCCTTAAATGCTGATGGTGACGGAACACGTGGTTAAGAATGTTAATGACCTGGCTCAGGTTATTGGCAACAAGCCGTCTAATCAGGCTGCCTACCTTGGCGAGGTGTTAGTCAAGTTGGGTCATATTTCTGAAAAACAGCTTGAAGCGGCGCTGGCGCAACAAGTTAAGGAACATGGCAAGCATATTGGCCGTATTTTGGTTGAAATGGGTATGGTGACGCCTGAACAGATCAATGCTGCTTTAGCGCATAAGTTTGGTATTCCTCTGGTCAAGCTTGAGGGTTACGAGGTGCCACCCGATGCTCGGCTCAATATGCCCACGGACCTTGCCATGCAGTACAACATCTTTCCGCTCGGATTCATTGATGGCAAGTTGATCGTTGCGATGGAGAACCCGCTCGATCAGCAGGGCATTGATGCTCTGCGTTTTGGCATCAATCAGCGTGTCGAGACAGTGATGGTATCACCGGAAGATATGGCTTTGGCTCTAAGTAAGTTCTACAGTGAGCACGAAGAGGTCGAGGCCATTGAAGAAATGGCACTGAATCCGGTTGAAGATATTACAGCCAGTGAGACTATTCGTACTATAGAGCAGCAAGCCAAGAAAAAACCGATTGTACGTTTGCTTAATGCCATTGTCTTGCAGGCGGTGACGCGTGGTGCATCGGATATCAATATTCGCCCTGGGCGAGATCGCGTCAATGTCTATTATCGTATCGATGGCAAAATGCAATTTTCGCGCGCCTTGAATCCGTCTTTGTTGCCAGCATTGGTGAGCCGTATAAAAATCATTGGTCAAATGAACATTGCCGAGCGGCGTTTATCGCAAGATGGTCATGCGCGTTTAGTGCGTGGGAAGAAAATCATTGATTTACGCATCTCAATTATTCCTACTGTGCGTGGTGAGAGTGTGGTGATTCGCATCTTGGATAAAGATGTTGGTCTTAAGTCTTTAGCTAAATTGGGTCTGCAGGCGAGTGAACTGGCTGCTGTGCGAGTCATGTTGCACCGTCCGCATGGCTTGTTTCTAGTGACTGGTCCAACGGGTTCGGGTAAATCGACCACCATGTATGCTTTGCTGAGCGAGGTAAAACAACGTAACCCGCATATTCTTACTGTCGAAGACCCGGTTGAATATGACATTGATGGCATTGAACAAGTGCAGGTTGCTAACGTGAAGGGCAACACATTTGCTACTGTTTTGCGTCATTTTTTGCGACATGACCCAGATGTCATCATGGTCGGTGAGATACGTGATGCTGAAACGGCAGAGATAGCGACCAAGGCATCGTTGACAGGACATTTGGTGTTTAGCACTTTGCATACTAATGATGCACCGAGTGCGGCGACACGATTGATCGATATGGGTGTAGAGCCTTATCTGTTAGGGTCAACCTTGTTGGGTGTTATGGCGCAACGCTTAATACGTGTCAATTGCCCAAAATGTTTAGTAGAAGAAGAGATTGACCCTGCCATTAGGCGGCTAATGAAATTGTCGCCGGATGAAAAATTCTATCATGGTGAGGGTTGCTCTGCTTGTGGTTATAGCGGCTTTAAAGGGCGCACAACGGTATGTGAGTTAATGGTGGTGACACCTGAAATAGCAGCCCTAATTAGTGAAAGCCGGCCTTATAAAGAAATTTGTGAGGTGGCGATGAAGCAGGGTATGCGTCGTTTGGGTGATAATGT
>CAYUKF010000129.1:1754-5389 GCA_964445215.1 uncultured Thiotrichales bacterium | reverse complement strand
CTGGCTTTCTATACCTGCATTCAATATGAAACACTACACTGGCAATTGACACTCTCACCCCCTACAGCTAACGTGACCAGCACGCTTAGTGATTTAGTATAAAAGGAACCAGTGTGCCCGAATTAAGCAATCTCCACCAAACCCTCCCATGTAAATCGGGTGAATCAAGCTTTTCCCGATTCATATTCAGGCAAACACTATTACAGGCATTACTCTACGCATTGGTTGCGACATTCCTGCTCAGCGCTTGTACTGGTACAGTAACCAAGCCTGATAGCCCCTCAACGCAAATACAACAACAAGCCTTTGCCGCTGAGCAAGCCAGCGACCACAACAAAGCGGCTGAACTTTATCGACAGCTCGCTACAACCAGCACAGACGAAGGCTTGAAGTACGAGTGGCTAATCAAGGCAGCACAAAATTATTTTAAATCTGACCAGAGTAAGATTAGCGCTGAGCTACTGGCCGAGCTTGATATAAACCGTCTCACTGCACAACAGCTACTACAACGACAACTGCTTATCGCCAATCTTGCCTTTGAACAACGCGACTATGCGCGCGCGCAAACCGCGCTTGATTTTACTATCCCTGCACAAACTGATACGGTGACACAACAAAGAATTCATACGTTACGTATCACCATAGCCAACGCACTCAATGACCCTATTGCCGCCGCACGTTCGCATATTGCCCTCGACGCTTTGCTTGACGACACCCCAGCAAGACACTTCAATCATCAAACACTTTGGCAGCTGCTGCAATCAGCACCACTAGAAGAGCTGCAAGCTGCCCAAACCAATGCGTTTGATAGCACCGTATTAGGCTGGTTACAACTGGCTATTATTGCCAAACGCCCTACCCAGCAAGCCCGTCGCAGTATCAATGAATGGCGACAGTTTTTCCCGTCGCACCCAGCCGATCAGCGCATTGTCGATAGCGTACTGGCACGACAAAACCTGGCAGCCTATCGGCCATCAAGTATCGCGCTACTACTGCCCTTACAAGGCCCTTTGGCCAATGCCGCTAAGGCGATACGCGATGGTTTTTTGGCTGCTTACTACCAAAATGATCACAGCGTTACACCCAGCATTCGTGTCTATGATGTAACCAACGCCGACGGTCAAGTTCGTGACGACATCTACACGGTGTATCAAAACGCGGTGAGCAATGGCGCTGAGTTTATTATTGGGCCACTGAGTAAAAACGCTATCGACTCGCTGGCATTACGTAGTGATTTATCAACCCCCTTACTGGCGCTCAATTATGTCAGTGGCCGTGGCGAACCCCACGATTTATTTTTTCAGTTTGGTCTGTCACCCGAAGATGAAGCGCGCCAGGTTGCCGAACGTGCCTGGCACGATGGTCACAGACAAGCCATCGCGTTGACGCCAAGAGGTGATTGGGGCGAACGCATGCAAACTGCTTTCACCGATCATTGGCAGTCACTCGGTGGCGTTCTCGTTGAGAGTAAATACTACGATGCTAACAGTAGCGACTTTTCACGACCCTTACGCAGTATGCTGCAACTTAACTCGAGTCAAACACGACAACGCAGCCTACAGCAACAAATGGGCTTAGAGCTGCATTTTGAGCCGCGCCGTCGTCATGATGCTGATTTTATTTTTCTTGCTGCGTTCCCACGTCAAGGGCGTTTATTAAAACCCCAACTTAAATTTCACCACGCCAGCAATCTGCCGGTCTATGCCAGTTCACATATCTTTAGCGGTACCATTGATGCCGAAGCTGATCGCGATATTAATGGGGTCATATTCTGCGACACACTGTGGGCCATTGATCCTGCTGCTTCAACCATACGCCAACAAGTGGCGCAACTTTGGCCACAAAATAGTCGCAACCTGCTGCGCCTCTACGCCTTAGGTGCTGATGCATTCAAGCTTATTCCCCATATTAACGCGCTACAACAATCAGAATATTATTCCTACCAAGGGCAAACAGGGGTGCTGAGTATGGATCGACAGAGACGACTGCATCGCCAGCTATCTTGGGCAAAAATCAGCCATGGCATACCGGTTATGTTAGCGCAACCGGATGTGGGTGCAAGTTCGCCACCTGTCACGCCATTCACGCCATAATGCACCGTCGCGTCCACCACCTTCAATTAGGCGTCGACGCCGAATTTATGGCAGCGAACTATCTCACTAAACAAGGACTAAAACCTAGAGCACAAAATTATCGCAGTCGCTGGGGGGAGATTGACTTGATCATGACCGAGGGCGAGACATTGGTTTTTATTGAAGTTCGTTACCGTAGCCGCAGTGATTTTGGCTGTGCCGCCGACACGATCAACCAGCGTAAGCAACAACGCATTACGCGCACCGCACTTTGTTATAACCAAGAAAATAACTTACACGACGACGTTGCCATGCGCTTCGATGTTGTACTCATTGAAAATGACAGTAAACATCTCAGCCATAACAATGCTAAAATCGACTGGATAAAAGATGCGTTCGATGCTTGCCTCGGTTAAGGCAAGCATCATTAATTTATGCTAAAAACCGTTATTGCAAAGGAGCAACTCGGCCCATGAAAAAAATCATTACCGCCACATTTATTGTCTTACTGTCTAGCAGCCAATATGCTTGCGCACCCCTTATCGTTGTTGGCGCAGCAGCAATCCTTACCACGGCAACCATCGAACGTCGCACACCAGGCACCGTAGTTGAAGACCAAACCATTGAGTTCAAAGTTAATGACTTATTTGGCAAGGATGAAGGTCTAAAAGAGACAGCACGCGTACGCGGCACCAGTTACAACAATATTGTGTTGCTGACCGGCGAAACCCCAAACGAGAACTTACGCCAACGCGCCGCTTCAATTGCTCAAAAAATCGATAAAGTCGCGCGCATTCATAACGAGATTACTGTTGGCGACCACAAGTCATTTGGCCGAGGGTCTAACGATACTTGGATTACTACCAAGGTAAAAACTACGCTCACTGGCACAAAAGATCTTAACCCTATCCACGTTAAGGTGGTGACAGAAAAAGGCACCGTGTTCCTTATGGGTATCGTCAAACGTGATGAAGGGCAACGCGCAGCACAACTCGCCAGCAAAATTAAAGGCGTCAAACGTGTCGTCAAAATATTTGAATATCTTGACTAAAACCCAGATTGAGACCGATACAAAAGACTGGAAACCACTTTAAAGCAAAAACTACTTTACCAGTTTCAGATGCGGCTTGTCGGGTCTTAGTCCTGGCGATTTTGGTGAATTAGGCGAATCCGGCGGTATCGTGCCGCCTTCTTCATTGAAGACCATACCTTGGCCATTCTCACGAGCATAAATAGCAAGTATGGCACTGATTGGCACATTAATCGGCATTGCTTGGCCAGAAAAACGTGCGCTGAACTCGACCGCCTCATTGCCAAGGCTTAAGCCCTGCACCGATTGACCACCAATATTGAGCACAATCTTGCCATTCTCAACGTAATCCTGTGGCACTACCGTTGAGGGCGCCTCGGCATTAACCAGTACATACGGCGTGAGATCATTTGCGCTAATCCATTCATATAATGCCCGGATGAGATAGGGTCGCGACGAAGTCATGACTTGCGTTGTCATAAAGCTATTCTCATTAAGGAGCCTCTGATTAAGTCTGGGCGGGATACCCCGAG
>CAYUKF010000129.1:0-1654 GCA_964445215.1 uncultured Thiotrichales bacterium | reverse complement strand
GGGCACGTAGTAGATTGAGAGCCAAAATATTCAAATTCAAGGCGCGACTCGCACGTAATAGTAGGCTATTGCGCCCTGAAGAAATGCGATAGCATTCCTGATGAAGTGCCCTTGGGGTGCGAAGATTCGTAACGAAGAAGTTGGATATTTTGGACTCAAGATTTTCGTTCATGACTTGATCAGCGGTTCCTTAGCGTAACGCTCGTTCTTGTACTGACAAACTAGCCTGAAATGTTGCTCTAGAAAATAATCGCTCGGCATAGTTTAAAACTGGCTGCGCCTCGCTAGGTAGCTTGATATCGTAATGCTGCAAACGCCAAAGCAAAGGAGCAAAATAACAATCAATCATGGTGAACTCGCTACTCATAAAATAAGGTGCCTGGCTAAACGCCGAGCCAAACATGGGTGCCAACACTGCCAAACCATCAGTAATTGATTGCCGCGCTTGAGCCGCCTCACTCTTACTTCCGTGCTCCAATTTATCTAAGGCGCAATACCAATCACGCTCGATACGATAAAGCAT
The DNA here is from genome assembly GCA_964445215.1 of uncultured Thiotrichales bacterium. GTDB lineage: Bacteria > Pseudomonadota > Gammaproteobacteria. Next base: position 1,131 of record CAYUKF010000129.1, on the reverse strand, counting down.
AAGGCGCGTCTTAGCACGCGCAACTGGATCAATCGGCATCAACGGTGGGTGTGGAAAACGCTCATCGATATATTCAACAATTAACCTCGAATCGTACAATGCCAACTCACGGTCAACTAACGTCGGTAACATCTGGTATGGATTCAACTCCAGCAAATCTTCAGGATAATCACCATCCTCAACATCAATAACATCAATAGCAATATTCTTTTCTGCCACCGCCAAACGTGTACGATGACAACGAGGGCAAAGGGCATAACAAAACAAGGTCATTCCAGGTCGCTTGCTAAGGGCTAAAGTCATATATTCTCTCGATTAAAGGTGCTGAGTCAGCAATTACCTGGGATTATAGCGCATCGAGCAATAACGCTTTGGTTAAGGAAGCTCTGAACAAGTCATGATTGTTTTATTCTGGCTAAAATCGCCCCAATGGGTGTCGAAGATCGCAGCAATAGAGCGACTATTGCCGCTCACTTCGAAACCCATTGGAACAATTTTATCTCAGCCTAAATTCAACCAGACTTATTCAGAGCTTCCTTAACGTATGCCACGCTGTGCTTTTACCGTTTCGTAGGCCTGCTTAATACTGTGGGTTTTCTCAGCAGCGAGTTTCATCATCTCTTCTGGCAAACCCTTAGCGACCAATTTATCAGGGTGATGCTGATTCATTAACCGACGGTAGGATTTCTTTACTTCGACATCGCTGGTTTCACTCGAAACATCCAGCACAGCATAAGCATCTGCCAATGACGGGCGCGATGCGCTTGTTCCTGCGTGCGGCTCAAATTGCGCCTTAACCATTGCCTCTAGATGAACAAACTCATGGTCTGAAAAACCTATGCCAGCGCACACCCGGTGCAATAAATCACGCTCAGCGACACTAAAATCACCATCCGCGTACGCTGCCGAAATCTGGATTTCCATAAACATACGCAGCAACGTCGTACGACGATGACATTCACGACGGAATTGTGCTAACACCTCATCAAGCAAAAAATCATCGTCACGACCTTGCCTAAATAAGTCGCGCGCTAATTGCCGCTGCTCACTATTGAGGTTCATACGCGCCATTACCTGCTCGGCCATATCAATCTCATGCGCTGACACCGTGCCATCGGCCTTGGCGATATG
>CAYUKF010000128.1:0-5442 GCA_964445215.1 uncultured Thiotrichales bacterium | reverse complement strand
TAGATATGAGTACACTTTGGAGTTCGCTAGTTCACAAACTGGAGCCTTATGTTCCTGGTGAACAGCCCAAAATAAACAATCTCATTAAACTCAACACCAATGAGAATCCCTATGGACCATCGCCTAAGGTTTTGGCTGCCCTAAAGGTAGAGGCTGCCGATACGTTGCGTTTGTATCCCGACCCAAATTCCGACAAGCTTAAACAAACCATTGCTGATTACTATGACGTAAAGTCAAAACAAGTCTTCGTCGGCAACGGCTCTGACGAAGTGCTCGCACACACTTTCCAGGCGTTGCTTAAACACGACAAACCAATTCTCTATCCCGACATTACTTACAGTTTTTATCCCGTCTATTGTGGCTTATATGAAGTCAGCTACGAAACCATTGCGCTAGACGAGAATTTTTGTATCAATATTGATGATTACAAAAAACTCAACGGCGGTATTATCTTCCCCAATCCTAATGCCCCAACAGGCATTGGACTTGGCTTAGAAACTATCAAGAAACTATTGGATAACAATACTGATTCCGTCGTTGTCGTTGATGAGGCTTACATCGATTTTGGTGGTGACACCGCGATTTCACTGATCGACCAATATCCAAATCTGTTGGTCGTACAAACACTATCAAAATCTCGCTCACTAGCAGGCCTACGTTTAGGCTTCGCCATAGGCGATGAAAAATTAATAGAGGGCTTGGAACAAGTAAAAAATAGTTTTAACTCCTACCCTATTGATCGCTTTGCTTCGGCTGGTGCCATCGTAGCGTTTGAAGATGAAGAATATTTTCAGAAAACAAAACAAAAGATTGTCAATGCGCGGAACAAACTACTAACTGATCTAGACGGTCTAGGCTTTGAATTATTACCGTCTCAAGCCAACTTTGTCTTTGTCCGCCACCCTGGCAATGATGCGGCCACACTCAGCCAACGCTTACGTGAACAAAACATCATTGTCCGTCATTTCGAAAACCCACGTATTGATCAATTTTTACGTATCACCGTGGGCACTAATGCGGAGTGTGCTGCTTTGATTGGCTGCCTAAAAACACTACTAGCTTAAAATAATCTCCCCGTGCTAGTCCACGACAAATTTTTTCATTTCACTCTGAATAAAATTATTGTCGTAATTAGTGCCAACCGAAAACCCAGCGATTTGACTTAAATGGGTATAAAACAAACCTGTTTCCTCATGCCATTGGTTAAACGCATGCTGAACTTTATTTAAATCGCGTTTTGACGTAGGCTTACCCGCAACATCAACACCCGCATGCTGAACTGCAGTGACTACGTCTTGCGATAAGACAAAACAATCTTTACCCACATAACGCATAAACCACTGCCCGCTATTACCACCCAAACGCGAACCATGCTTTTTTAAATAGCCCATCAAGCCGACTTGATCGCTCTCTGGCCACTCAGCGATAAATGTAGCGAAACTACCATGCTGCCTCGCTATACCTTGAATAAAATAAGTGTTCTCCATCACCGCCTTAATCTTCGGCCAATGACGAACCACCCGCTTATCCTTTAGGTATTCCTCCCACCTTTCCGGCGGCATACAAGCCAGCGTCTTAATATCAAAACCAAAGAATGCCTCTTCAAACTGCGGCCACTTATTGGCAATCACTGTCCAGTTAAACCCCGCCTGGCTAATCGCCCGCACCATCATGGCCAAAAATCGGTCATCACCTTTTTGTGCCAGCTTCTTTTTAGACAAAACAGGCTTAAGCAGCTTTTTAAGTGCTTTTCGGCCACCTTTTCGTTTTTCAGCTTGCGTTAGAATGGTTGCGAAAGTGTGCACAGGCTATATCAAAAAATTAAATTGGTCAGACTGAAGCGTACTGGAGATACCAAACACCGTAAACTAGAGTCAGGCAGTCATAGAATCGTACTAGGCTGCCTGGCTATGAGTTCTGCCGTAGCAAAAGCTTTAGGTCAAAGCTTTCTGAACCAGATAATAAAATGCTGCTCTGTTTTTCATACGGCTGCCTGCCATCTTTTCTGCAGCAACTGAAACAGCTGAAGCGCCTTTTTCTTTATCATCAATCCCTAGCTTTTTGACAACAAAATTGGCGCGAACGGTTTCCATTTCGGATGGATCCGAGCCTGCAACAGCAAGGGCGTCTTTATTATTAATCACAAGCTTCAGATTGTTGACCAATTTACTAAGCAAGGCATCGTCAATATTCGTTTCGCCAGCTTCGGTAAGTTGTTCTTCTGCATTAGCTTTGAATTTAGCCAATTTTTCTTCTAGTTCACTCATTTCTTTCTCCTTCCTTTGTTAGTGAATTGTAGGATACTAAGTAAAAAGTGTTATTGATACAAAAAAATACCCTCAGAAAAGGAGCCATAAATAGCAGAGTGAACTTCCAAGGTAGGCGGTTCAAAGATCAGGGCTCTAGCTGGCCTGTTTCTTCAATTTTACACAGTAACGCACAACATACTTCTCTAGCTCAACTAAAAACAACACTGAAGAGGAGATCAAAATAATAGTTAGCCATTCTTCAAAGCCAATAGCTGTGGTGCCAAACAGCAATTGCATAGGTGCAAGATAGGTAAAGCCAAGCTGTAAAATAATGAGCACGACAATGGCAATCAATACATAACGATTACCCATCAAACCTTCTCGGCTGAATATCGAGGCAGTGATATAACGCGCATTAAAAAGATAAAAAATCTCAAACATTACCAGCGTGTTTACCGCAACCGTTCGTGCGTGTTCAATAACCGCATTTTTCTCCATATCCCAAACAAAAAGGCCAAAGGTTCCACTCATCAAAATAATAGAGACAAACAACACACGCCATAAAAGGTGCGAGTTAAGTATCGGCTTACGGGCATCACGGGGCGGACGGCGCATGACATGCTGTTCGGGCGGTTCGAATGCCAATGATAGCGCCAGGGTGACAGCCGTCACCATATTCACCCAAAGTATCTGCACCGGCGTCAGTGGCAATTGTTGAAAACCCAGAATGATGGCAGCAAGAATAATCAGCGCTTGGCCACCATTGGTTGGCAGAATAAAAAGAATCGCCTTTTTTAGATTATCATAGACGGTGCGTCCTTCTTCTACCGCGTGGGCGATGGAAGCAAAATTATCATCGGTCAGCACCATCTCAGCGGCCTCTTTAGCGACCTCCGTGCCGTTGTGCCCCATAGCCGTACCCACATCAGCACGTTTCAACGCCGGTGCGTCGTTGACCCCATCGCCGGTCATCGCCACGATCAAACCCTGCTCCTGCAACACCTTGACGAGGCGCAGTTTATGTTCGGGATTGACCCGCGCATAGACATCAATAGTGGTAACCTGTTGGCGCAACTCATCTTGACTTAGGCGATCAATCGCTTCGCCAGTGAGCACATCATTACTATTAATAAGGTGCAGTTGTCGGGCAATAGCCAGCGCCGTAGTACCGTGGTCACCGGTGATCATTTTTACGCGTATGCCCGCCTTGTCGCAGGCTTGAATAGCCGCAACAGCCTCTTCACGGGGCGGGTCGATCAGACCAAACAAGCCCAGCATGACCAGCCCGTTCTCAACATCACTGAAGCTCAATTCCATCTGTTTATAGGCAACGGGCTTGAGCGCAAGCGCAAGCACACGTTGTCCTTGTTGGGCCATTGTTTCTACGCAGGCTAACCAGTAGTTGCTATCTAACGGTTGCTCGCCCTCAATGGTTTTCTGCTGGGTACACATCGCCAGCAGACGCTCCGGCGCGCCTTTGACAAAGATGAAAGCATCACCGCTATGACTATGGTGGAGCGTGGCCATAAAACGATGCTCTGACTCAAAGGGGATAAGGTCGGTGCGAGGATAGCGTTTACCCTCTTCCCCAATATCAAGCCCGGCCTTCAGACCAAAGACCAGCAAGGCACCCTCCATTGGGTCACCGTGAACAAGCCATTCATCGTCTTTCTGCTCCAGTGATGCGTCATTACACAGCACGGCGGCTCTAGCCACGGCCAATAAAAAATCCTGTTGCTGCGGCGCAGGTAGCTTATTAGCCAAGGTTATCGCACCGTGGGGGTCGTAACCGCTGCCTGCCAACTCAAACAGATGCGCGCTGCTGGCAAGGGTACGCACCATCATTTCATTGCGTGTTAGGGTGCCGGTTTTGTCTGTGCAGATTACATTGACAGCACCCAAGGTCTCAACGGCGGGCAGACGGCGAATAATGGCATTACGCCGCGCCATGCGTTGCACTCCAATGGCCAGCGTAATCGTCATGATAGCGGGCAGCCCTTCGGGAATTGCCGCAACCGCCAGGCTGACCGCAGCAAGAAACATCTCGGCAGGCAGATAATCACGCAGTAGTACACCAAAGGCAAACGTGATCCCGGCGGTCACCACAATGGCCGCCGTCAGCCAGCGGCCAAACTGCGCCATCTGCCGTAACAACGGCGTGGTCACGGAATCAACATCCGATACCAGTTTGCTGATGCGACCAATCTCGGTCTCTGCGCCGGTGGCAATCACCACGCCGCGCCCCTGACCATGAGTCACCAAGGCACTGGAAAACGCCATACAACGACGATCACCGATAACGCTCTCGTACGCCACAGGATCGGTAATCTTTTCCACCGCCAAGGACTCACCCGTTAATGCCGACTCTTGAATTTGCAAGCCCTTGGTATGGAATAAGCGCAGATCGGCTGGTACTTTATCACCGGATTGCAGCAAGACAATATCGCCCGGCACCAGTGTTTCAGCGGCGATGGTTATCTGTCGGCCGTCACGTATCACCATGGCATTGGGCGAGATCATCTGCCGTATGGCTTTCAGCGCATTTTCCGCCTTGCCCTCCTGCACGACACCAATCGTAGCGTTAACCAGCACCACACCTAAGATCACACTGGCATCGACCCAATGGCCAAGCATCGCTGTAACAACACCCGCAACCATCAACGTATAGATCAACACATTGTGAAATTGATAGAGGAAACGCTGCAATGGACCGCGTGTTTTTGCTTCTGGAAGCTGGTTTAGTCCATAGCTGTCGAGCCGTTTGCAGACTTCTTCTTGTGACAGTCCGTTACGTGTTGTCGCAAGTAATTCAAAGATAATTTTCGTGTTTTTTGTATGCCAGACCGGCATAGCAGGGCGATCATTTTTCATCTTCAAATGCTCCGTTGCAGAATGTAAATCTTCATCCACCATCCGGTATCGCAAACACCACCACTAACAGTAGTAAGCTGGCCATGATGACAAACCCGATGCGCTGGACGAAATGCCCACGCCCACGCGAGGCGATCAACGCCACCACACACTGCAACAGGTAATAGAAAGCAAAGGCACGCGAGGCAATGGTGATAATTTCGAAAATACTGACCGACCAGACCAGAACAATCGCCACCATAGCCACCAGGGCATAACCAACGCTGGGCGTTAGCCGACGACGACTAAACTCGGATAACAGGCCGCCGGAACCAGCGGTGTC
>CAYUKF010000127.1:0-5457 GCA_964445215.1 uncultured Thiotrichales bacterium | reverse complement strand
GGCCTTTGAAAAAGTCAATTTTTCTTATAATCCTGAACGACAAATATTGTTTGATATCGATTTTAAGATTCCTGCTGGTCACACCGTGGCAGTAGTCGGCACCAGCGGATCAGGCAAATCAACGTTGGTACGCCTGTTATTTCGCTTTTACGATGTCAATGATGGTGCCATCACTATTGACGGCCAGGATATTCGTCATGTCACGCAACATAGTTTGCGCAGCAATATTGGCATCGTGCCACAAGACACTGTGTTGTTTAACGACACTATTTATTACAATATTGCCTATGCCAAGCCTGATGCTGAGCGTAATGAAATTTTTAAAGCAGCCAAACTTGCTCATATCCACGAGTTTATTGAATCCATGCCTGATGGCTATGAGACCATGGTTGGCGAACGTGGGCTGAAATTATCAGGTGGTGAAAAACAGCGTGTGGCCATTGCCCGCACGATTTTGAAAAACCCTAAAATATTGGTATTCGATGAAGCCACCTCAGCATTAGATTCAAAATCCGAACGCGCCATTCAAAGTGCCTTGACCGAGGTTTCCACCAACCATACAACACTGGTCATCGCCCACCGCCTGTCTACTATCATCAACGCAAATCAAATACTGGTTATGGAAAAAGGCCGTATCATCGAACGTGGCACGCACCAGCAATTACTCGCCATGAAGGGACACTACGATCATATGTGGCAATTACAACAAGAAGAAAAGAAGCATAGCAGTGATGACAGCATCAACACGTAGCATACTGATTACGGGTTGCTCCAGCGGTATTGGCTACGCCACTGCCAAAAGCTTATCTAAGCGCGGCTACCGTGTTTTCGCCAGCGCACGCAAGATGGAAGATGTTGCAAGGCTAAAAAAGGAAGGGCTGAATACGGTGCAACTTGATCTTGCTGACAGCAACTCTATTCAAAACGCGTTACAACAAGTTTTAGCGCAAACCAACGGCGAACTTTATGCATTGTTTAACAACGGCGCTTATGGTCAACCCGGGGCAGTCGAAGATCTAAGCCGTGATGTCTTGCGCCAACAATTTGAGACCAATCTTTTTGGCACGGTGGAACTCACCAACCTGGTAATACCGGTTATGCGCCAACAAGGCTATGGCCGTATTATTCAATGCAGCTCAGTACTAGGCTTTGTCGCGCTAAAATACCGTGGTGCCTATAACGCCAGCAAATATGCTCTGGAAGGCATTAACGATACGCTACGCCTGGAATTACAGGGCAGCGGTATTTACGTTTCGTCAATTCAACCCGGCCCGATCAGCACGCGTTTTCGCGCCAACTCTCTGGCCATGTACCAAAAGACTATCAACGCGGAAAACAGCTTCCACAAAAAAACCTATCAAGCGTTGGCAAAACGCTTGCAAAAAGAAGGTGCTGTTGTGCCGTTTACACTGCCGCCTGACGCCGTAGTGAAAAAAATCATTCACGCACTGGAAAGCCGCCGACCAAAAAATCATTATGCAGTGACTTTTCCAACCTATTTATTTGCTGTATTAAAACGTATCCTGCCAAGCCGATGGCTGGATAAAATACTTGGAAAAATATAAACATAACTCTGAAGGTATGACACTATGACTGGTTGTTTTGCATTAAATACACATAGCACACCCATCATCTATCAATAGACTTTATCCCTATACTTTTTTACAAGGAAACTTGAAAAATAAAAAGTTTCTGGCTCCCATGCTCCTGCACGGGAACGAGAAAATTAATTCAAAGGCTCCCAAGTATACTTGGGGCTATTAACACAAAGACAGCAGACCCTAACTCAATTATTTTTGCTGCGAAAAATTTCTGTAGCAGGATGAAAGGCATACCATGCAAACCAGTAGACAACAGTTGAAACAACTTTTTCTCCTGCTACCGTTTCAACTCTAGCAGTTTCATTTTCTTCGTCCCAATAAATATTATAGTGATTGCCGCCGATAGTATTGGTGAACTTTGATTTACCATATTTTCGTAATTCAATATAGGGGTAGGCTTTATATGCGCCGTTAATTTCTACCCCCATGACACGCTCTTTTTCATGAAATTCTTTTGGTGCACTGCGTGTGGTTTTAAAAAACAATTGGCTTGATGTTTCGTAGCCACTGTATGGGTCTCTACGATAGTTACGTGTAAACCCTTGCTGCTCACTAAGCACTTTTGTTTGAGGGTATTGTGCTTTCCAATTAGCCCAGGTAGTGTGCTCCAAATACAGTTGCTCTAATTCGGTACCAACCAGCTTCCCTGATATAGCCTTTCTTTCAAGTTGCGACCAAAGCGATTCGCTCTCTCTATCGAAAAACAAAATGTCACTATTAAATAACAAACCAGACACACCGAAGGTGAGATGCTTACCATCAATACTCGATGAAAAAGCCATACCCGTACCGCATAGAGGACAGTAACTAATCAAAAAAGGCGTATCATTCACCTGGTCATTGATGAGCTCATGCCAATTTAGTATATAGCGCGGATAGGCAAATGCTTCACCTTCAAGCTCGAAGCCAAGTATTACATCTTTGTCTTTTAGAAAAACAGCTTCTTTTGCACTCACATAATGTGGCTCATCTATAGCCGGTATTCCATCTTTAGGCGGGCCTCCCTGCTTAATATGTTTTGTTGAAATCAAGCTATTTGAAACATCAAAACCATTCATCTCCTTTGCCGATGTGATAGTCGTTGATGCCAGCCACATAAGCAAAACGAACAAAGCTTTAGCCATTATCCCGGACCTTTAATTCAATAGAGGAGTATTTAACGTGCATCTTGTTACGTTTATCGCTTGACCCAACCGGGGCGCATATTAATCGTAATTTTCTGGTTTTCAGTCAGTATTATTGCAGCCTGTTCAAAAGAAGGCTTGCCGCGTGCTCCTACGTTATTAGAAAACCCGCTTGGCTCTGCTGGCAAAAAACCAAAGCGCCGATTAAGTTTACCGTCTCCATTAACATCCTGATGCACAGCAATAGCATAGGTACCAGCAGGCAAACCATGTATTTCTATTCTCTCGGATTTATTTTGAACAATAGAAAGTCTGCCACGTGGAATATTGCTATCCGATAACCAGTTAGATGAATCATGGTACAAACCAAGCCTAAGTATTCCCTCGCAACAGTGTAAGTCATCGATGTTAATAATCAGCGATAACTCACCTTCAAGCAAAACAGCAGGGGAGGTGTGTTGATTTTGCGCGCAACCACATAACAAAAACACAGCGGTGATGCATACTACAACCGCTCCGAATCCAGGATGCTTTTTTATGTGATTTTGCATTTTTTATGCACTAGTGTTATTGCGAAACTTTAATAGTGAGACCTTTGCACGATGCATAGTGTATCTGTAAATCTGTACGATTATTAAATATATCAATAGCCCTCTTCATATCAACTTTACACTTACCTGCAAGCCAATCGTAAATACCAGCATAGCCTGAATTTTACTGGCAGGCTATTGAAAAACCTTCCTGCGGCACGATGCGGCGTTATACCCCGAGAGCCTGCCCCATGAAAGCGTGCAGGCACCTGGAAATCCAGCTCAAAATGCACGAACGAGTAACGCTAAACTCCGTGTAAACTGCGCTTTTTCACAGGATTTTTCCCTTATAACGGATAACCCTGTGGGTTGATTAAGGATTTGTTCCCTGCGGTCATGTCACCTTGCCTCGCACTCGCCTGAGACTTTTTCAACAGCCTGCTAGCGCGCAAAAAAATTATAGAGCCACACAGTAATTAACTACAAATAACCATGTCAGATCGTTATTGTAAATTTTACTTGGCCTGATAACCATAAAAGCCTGTAAGCTTGCTTTATTCATAATATAAATCTGTTATCGTTCGTTTTCAGTGCGCTGATAATAGCTCATTATGCATTTCCCTTTAGTGAGAAAAATGACACGCTATATCAACTGGCCACATCCCTAAACACGGCACTTATTATCCGCAACTACACACTATGACTGACTGTTTTACATCAAATACACATAGCACCCCCATCATCTGCCTGACCGCAGAAGAATACGGTAATTGGTTAACAGAACAAAATAGGGTGACACAAAACTGGTTAAAAAATACTCGTTACAAGGCCAAGCCAAATAGTATTAGCCTCGTACCAGACCGTGATGGCGCTATCAATAAAGTCATTCTCGGCGTTGCAGATCACCATGATATGTGGAATCTCGCTGCCTTACCTAAAGTACTACCTGAAGGTAGTTATCAAGTCGATAAGCTTACCGAGCTGCAAGCTTTGGCCTGGGGGTTGGGCGGCTATCAATTCAATCGCTACCAATCAAATCAAGATGACCAGTGCTTGGCCAGGCTTTTCACCCCGAAGACACGTCGCTTCGATGCAAAAGCCATTAGTGCTCAAATTGAGGCAATCACCCTCACTCGCGACATGATCAACACGCCAGCGTCTGACATGATGCCGCAAGACATTGCTATGGCAGCACAAGCATTGGCAGAAAAATACAACGCCAGTATTAAGCAAATCGTTGGTGATGAGTTGCTCAAACATAATTATCCCACCATCCATGCCGTTGGCCGCGCCAGCGTCCATGCACCGCGATTAATCGATATGCAATGGGGCAATCCAGCAGACAAAAAAATCACTTTGGTTGGTAAAGGCGTTTGCTTTGACAGCGGCGGTCTCGATATAAAATCCGCTAAGGGTATGCGCTGGATGAAAAAAGATATGGGCGGTGCCGCCCATGTATTGGGACTGGCTCAAATGATTATGGCGCAAAAACTACCGGTACGACTGCGTGTACTGATTGCTGCCGTTGAAAATGCGATCTCTGACAATGCCTTTCGCCCTGGCGATGTTATTACTACGCGTAGCGGCAAAACTGTCGAAATCGATAACACCGATGCAGAAGGACGCTTGGTATTATGCGATGCATTAACCGAAGCTGCGAGCGAAAAACCAACATTGATTATCGACTTCGCCACACTAACCGGCGCAGCACGCGCCGCTGTTGGTACTGAAGTAGCTGCCTTTTTTAGTACTAACAGTGAAATCGCTGCACAGTTAATGGCTCAGTCTGACGCCACGCAAGACCCTGCATGGCAACTGCCTTTGCACACACCTTATCGTACAATGCTAAACAGTACTATTGCTGACATCACTAACTCAGCAGGAACGGGTTATGGTGGCGCTATTACCGCTGCCTTGTACCTGCAAGAGTTTGTCAATAAAGACTGTGATTGGCTGCATTTTGATGTCATGGCCTTTAACACACGTCAACGTGCTGGCCGACCCAAAGGCGGCGAAGCTATAGGGCTAAGAGCTGCGTTTGGCTTTATCGCAAACGACTTGTAAAAAAGTGTGGCAAGAAAAATAGCCTGTGCACGCTGGCCATATGTGCTGCATGGTGCGCCGCTTGCAGGAAAATTACCTGGATTGTGTCGCTACCTCGTGATAGATTTTGCACTTCCCTGTGCAAAATCGACTCGCCTA
>CAYUKF010000126.1:1813-5464 GCA_964445215.1 uncultured Thiotrichales bacterium | reverse complement strand
TTATTTTATTAAGCAGCACGCCCTTAAATTCTTGCTCAGCTATACCGAAAGAGAAAATATCAATGGCATTGATAATAACGATCAAGATGTCATACGTTCTCAGTTCCAATTTCTTTTTTAGTGAAATTTTTATATCTATTAATGATAGGTATGCACTATTTTACTTTCCCCACACCGGTTCCTTGTTTTCACGCTTCAGCGTGGAAACTCATGCTGACTCGGAATACGGCACCGTAGGTATTTCACTGAGGTTGGGGGTGCGAGAACAAAGTTAGGTATGGGCTCCCACGGAGACTATAGGAACCAGGGGCATAAATGCCCAGTAATTTTCGGTTGTCATATTTCTGTCATAACTGCCACGTATTCTTACGCAGATTGGAACCTTGAATATGGTTTGGCTGAGCTTCTCGTATACTCGATGAGGGGAGATAATGAAAAAAAATCTTTGTTTATTGCCAATGGTTGTTGCTATGGCAAGCGCGGTAACCATGCCTGCATACTCAAAGCAGACTATTTTCTCAGACGGTGATAGAAAGGTTGATATTGGTGGCCGAGTTCATTTGCAGTATATACAGAGAAACCCAGGCAACGGCGAAAGCACTGACGACATTGGTTTTCGTCGCTTGCGTGTAGAGATTGATGCTCACATAGATAAAAACTGGGGTGCGCAGATAGAGTGGGACTTTGGTGAAGGCAGTGATCTTGATACTAATACCGGCGTAAGTAATGCTCAGCTGGTTGACGGCTACATTGAATATAAGCATAGCAATGGTGGCAAGTTGCGTTTAGGGCATACGCGTGTGGTTCAATTTAGTCGTTCAGACCTTACTTCGTCTAATAATTCGCATCAGATAGAGCGTACTTTTGTCGGTAACACAAACTCTGGTGTGCCAGGGCGCCAGACAGGTATCGGTTGGTTGAGTACGCGTAAAGAGACAGCTAAATTTGTTTGGGATGTTGGTGTTGCATTTGCTGAAATTGATCCAGCCAATAATCAAATTGATTTTGACTCGGAAGTTAACTCTGATACTGGCAATAGTGAAGGCTTGTTAGTCGGAGGCCGTATCCAATATTTCCCTTTGGGCTACTTCAAAGAGAAGCATGATAATTTTGATGGCAAGTCAAAACTGGGTTTTGCTCTAGCTGTTTATCAGTGGGATAACGATGGCGATCAACGTGGGCTTGATGCCGATGACCCAGACATTGAAAATGTTACTGGTATAGAGTTAAGTAGCGCCTACCGTGGCTATGGTTGGTCACTAGATGCGCAGTATAATAGTTTTAGTGCGGAAGCGGTTACAGCCGATCTAGCTAAAATCAGTGGTCCTACTATTTTTTCAGCGAACGGTGATGTAGAGCTTGATGTTTATGCAATTGAAGTGGGTTACATGCTTGTTCCAGAGAAATTTCAGATAGCATTGTCTTTCGCTACGCAAGATGCGGAGACTTATGCAGAAACATTTACTCAAACTCAAATTGGCGCGACTTACTTTATTAAAAAACATGATGTCAAGTTTCAGGCAAGCTATCGTGTAGAAGATAATGAGGATGGTGTTGTTGGCAATGACAATAATACTTTCTTTTTACAGGCACAGTATCTTTATTAGGGAGTCTCTGATTCGCCCAGATATATCTGAGATGGTAGGTAATGTTAAATGAATAAATTTTCTTTAATACTGGTGATGGCGACGACGGTATCATCAGTCAGCGTTATGACGCATGCTGCGTCACGTGATTATATAGAAATCGTAGGTTCTTCAACGGTCTACCCTTTCGTAACTGTTGTCGCAGAATTTTTCGGTAAAACTACCGATTATAAGACGCCAAAGGTTGAGTCTACGGGTTCTGGTGGCGGTCTTAAATTATTCTGTCGAGGTGTGGGTTTGGAATACCCGGATGTGACCAATGCGTCACGTCGTATTAAGCAATCTGAGGTGGATCAGTGTAGAGGCAACGGTGTTAAAGGGATCATTGAAGTTAAAATAGGCTATGACGGTATTGCTTTTGCTAATGCCAAGCAAGCTGATGCGGCCTCATTCACACGCAAGGATCTTTTTTTGGCATTAGCTAAAAACGTGCCTAACCCCGATGGTTCAGAAACTTTAATTGAAAATCCCTATAAAACTTGGCAAGAAGTGAATGACAGTTTGTCAGATATTAAAATTGAAGTGCTAGGGCCACCGCCAACCTCGGGTACGCGTGATGCCTTTGTCGAGTTAGCGATGGAAGGGGGCTGTAAGAAATTTGCCTGGATTAAAGCCATTAAGAAAACCAACAAAAATCGTTATAAGGCAATTTGTCACGGTATTCGTGAGGACGGCGCCTATGTTGAAGCGGGTGAGAACGATAATTTGATTGTGCAAAAATTGGTCGCTAACTCAGATGCGTTTGGTATCTTTGGTTATAGTTTCCTCGAGCAAAACTCTGACAAAGTACAGGGTGCTGCAATAGAGGGCGTGACACCAGACTTCGATTCTATTGCTGCGGGGGCATATCTTGTCTCGCGTCCACTCTATATGTATGTTAAAAAAGCGCACGTTAGTGTGATACCTGGGCTGCAGGAGTTCGCTGAAGAATTTATGAGTAATAAAGCAACGGGTGAAGAAGGTTATTTATCTGACCGAGGTTTAATACCAATGCCTGAAGACGAGCGCGAAAGGTTTCGCGCCGACGTTGCCGAGTTAAACAGTTTGCCATCAAAGATTGATGTAGAGTGAAGGGTAGTAAAAATTTACGTTAAACCAAGTTAGCAACACGCTAGCGTGTTGATCGTTTTTACGGGGAGAGTATGCAGCCAACAACACTATTATTGGTGCTCATTGTGATGGCATTTATTGCTTATCAGATGGGGTTACGCCGTTCGTTTGCAGTCGTTGGCGGTAAGGTAAAACAGCTTCATTCTTTACCGCTCTATCATGGCTCCTTCGTTGCTTTGGCAGCATTTATTCCTGCTTTTTTTATTTTTGCCCTGTGGCAGTTTTTAGAAAATACTGTTATCACAAATATGGTATTGAGCTCCTTGCCCGTTGAGGTAAGCAGTCAGGCTCAGGGTGAAATTAATCTGTTTATCAGTAAGGTTAAAAACTTAGTGGATAACGGTATTGCGATTGGCGATATTAGTCCGTTATTACAACAGACAGCTGATTATTATGCGGCATTGCAAGACAAGAGTGCCAACTGGTTGACCTGGGCCGTTATCGCACTGTCTTTGTCCGGCTTGTTTATTGCCTGGCGCTCGGTGAAACAAGAGGCACGTACGCGTAATTGGGTAGAAAAGGTTATTGTTGGGTTTTTGATTGCCAGTTCCAGCATCGCTATTTTAACCACCATGGGTATTATTTTATCGGTGCTGTTTGAATCAGTACGTTTTTTTGGTGAAGTGCCGTTTTCCGATTTTATGTTTGGTACCCAGTGGAGTCCACAAACCGCTTTACGCGCTGATCAAGTTGCTTCATCGGGCAGCTTCGGCGCCATTCCCTTATTTGTTGGCACACTACTGATTTCTTTTATTGCCATGGTTGTCGCCATCCCAATTGGTTTAATGTCGGCGATTTATTTATCCGAATACGCTACGCCCAAGGTACGTTTAATTGTTAAGCCATTGCTTGAAATCCTGGCGGGTATTCCTACCGTAGTCTACGGTTTTTTTGC
>CAYUKF010000126.1:0-1713 GCA_964445215.1 uncultured Thiotrichales bacterium | reverse complement strand
TTTATAAGGGGCACACGGCTTTTGTACAGACCTTTGTTGTCTTGGATATTAGCTTTGATGCCGACAAGATGGATATTGACGACCGCCGCGATAGAAAGAGCTTGGCCTCTGCTAACTATGCGGCACTAATAAAAGTGACCTTGCAAGATCTCTTTCCCGAGGTTACTCAGCGTCAAGACAAGCGTAAGCTCTATAAATTGATCAGTACGGGTGCTTCTTATCAGATGTCAGACCTGGTTAAGAATAATCCAGATTTAGTTGGCACAAAAATGCGAATCTGGGTGCCAGTTGATGATGAAATCGACATGCTTAGAAAGGGTTATATCGATCGTGACCTACCAGAAAGTGATCGTCGCCTGTCAAATCAGCAAATAGCCTGGGTCGATACGCTGGAAGATAAAGGCTTGCTGAAAACGCGGTTTAATTTTAATTTTTTCAGTAATGGTGATTCACGCGATGCAGAATTGGCCGGTATTTTGGCCGCCTTGTCAGGGTCATTTTTGACATTATTGGTGACTTTAGCGCTGGCTTTCCCTATTGCGATAGCGACAGCAATTTATTTGGAGGAGTTTGCACCCAAAAACAAGTGGACAGATATCATTGAGGTTAATATCAATAATCTGGCCGCAGTGCCTTCAATTGTCTTTGGTTTATTAGGGCTGGCTTTGTTTATTAACTGGTTTCAGTTCCCTCGTTCAGCGCCATTGGTAGGTGGGCTCGTGCTAACACTGATGACACTGCCGACGATTATTATTTCCAGCCGCGCCGCATTAAAGAGTGTGCCTAATGCCATACGCCAGGCTGCACTGGCTATCGGCGCGTCTAAAGTACAAATGATTCGTCACCATGTGTTGCCTTTAGCGCTACCCGGAATGCTGACAGGGACTATAATAGGCATGGCGCAAGCCTTGGGCGAAACAGCGCCTTTGTTGATGATAGGTATGGTGGCCTTTATTGTTGATGTGCCAACAGGGGTGGTTGATCCCTCTACTGTATTGCCTGTGCAGATATTTTTGTGGGCAGATAGCCCAGAGCGCGCCTTTGTTGAAAAGACATCAGGCGCCATCATGGTGTTATTAGTATTTCTTATCGCAATGAATGCCGTGGCAGTTGTTGTACGTAAAAAACTGGAGCGTCGTTGGTAGGCTAATGGCTATTCAGAGACTCCTGAATGAGGGTTCAAACCATGTTGGTGAACGATATTACATCTAACGACAATTCAACAGCAAACGAAAGTGCTGTGGCAGCGACAGGCTACAGAAGAATTTCTCGCGAGCATCGCGAAACCGTAGGTGATTATACCGTTGCTGACCCGCGTATTACCTGTCGTGATGTGACGGTTCATTATGGCGACAAACGCGCCATTCATGCTGTTAATCTTGATATTGCTCGTAACGAAGTGGTGGCGATGATTGGCCCATCCGGTTGTGGTAAATCGACATTTTTACGTTGCCTGAATCGCATGAATGACACCATCGAGACTTGTCGTGTCACGGGCGAAATAAAACTTGATGGTCAAGATATCTACGATAAAAATATCGATGTAGTACCACTGCGTTCACAAGTAGGCATGGTCTTTCAAAAACCCAACCCTTTTCCTAAATCAATCTATGAGAACGTTGCCTGGGGGCCACGTATTCATGGCTTGGCGCAAAGCAAGGCTGATCTTAATGAGATCGTTGAAACCTCTTTGCAAAAAGCTGGTTTATGGAG
>CAYUKF010000125.1:0-5515 GCA_964445215.1 uncultured Thiotrichales bacterium | reverse complement strand
CTCCAGACCGCACGGCGGCCACCCTTTGTTTACGGGTTTTATTAACGCAGCAATTACGCACCAGCAGAGCGATAAGGAAAAGGCTAGTCTTAACAAGGTGGCTGGCATATGAAACTGTGCGGCTTTGATGTCGGTTTGGATAAACCGTTTTTTCTCATATCGGGCCCCTGCGTTATTGAGAGTGAACAGATGGCGCTGGATACCGCTGGTCAACTCAAAGAAATTGCCGATAAACTGGGCATCCCGTTTATTTATAAATCATCATTTGACAAAGCAAATCGTTCGTCCACCGCTAGTTTTCGTGGCCTGGGTATAGAGAAAGGTTTAGCAATATTAGAAAAAGTCAAAAACACCATTGGCGTGCCGGTGCTAACGGATGTACATGAAGACACGCCATTTGACGAAGTCGCTGCTGTAGTTGATGTATTACAGACCCCTGCTTTTTTGTGTCGCCAAACCAATTTTATTCAAAACGTTGCTCGTGCGGGTAAACCGGTTAATATTAAAAAAGGTCAGTTTCTTTCACCTTGGGATATGGTCAACGTTGTCAATAAAGCCAAAGAAGCGGGTAATGACGACATCATGGTGTGTGAACGTGGTGCCTCGTTTGGTTATAACAACCTCGTTTCTGATATGCGCTCACTCGCCGTGATGCGTAACACCCAGTGCCCGGTTGTTTTCGATGCTACTCATTCGGTACAGCTGCCAGGTGGGCAAGGCAGTACGTCGGGCGGTCAACGTGAGTTCGTGCCTGTGCTGCTGCGTGCAGCGATTGCTGTTGGTGTCTCAGGTGTTTTTATGGAATCACACCCCAATCCTACTAACGCACTGAGCGATGGCCCGAATGCCTGGCCGCTTGATCAGATGGAAGCGCTATTAACAGTCGCCAAAAATTTGGATGCTTGCGTAAAATCATCTCCTTTCGCAGAAACGGAACTACTCCGTTAGTGACGCTTGGTAGCTTCACCTCAATTTATCATCAGCACGTTTATCGTGTGTTAGTCACTTTATTATCGATATTATGTTTGATGCTTGGTTAATGTTCAGCTATAAGTTGTTATAATCTCTCACAAATTAATAAATTATTAGGCGATAATTCTATATAAAACTAGGTTATTGTTTTGCACTGTTTTAACATTTGGAAACTCACTTAATCACTATGGCAACAATAAAAGACATTAAAGGCCGCGAAATCATCGATTCACGTGGTAATCCAACCGTAGAAGCCGACGTTATCTTAGATAACGGTATAGTCGGACGCGCTGCTGTGCCTTCTGGTGCATCGACGGGTGTGCGCGAAGCGGTAGAGCTGCGTGACGAAGATAAAAGTCGCTTTCTTGGCAAGGGTGTAACCAAAGCCGTTGCCGCCGTCAATGGTGAAATTCGTCATGCCGTAATCGGTCAGAACGCCGATGCACAAAAAACTATAGACGATCTCATGATCAAGTTAGACGGCACACATGACAAGGGTCGTTTGGGCGCGAATGCCTTGTTAGCGGTATCACTCGCAACCGCAAGAGCCGCCGCAATAAATTCAGGCCAAGACCTGTACCGCTATCTTGGTGATGAGGCATCCTGTGTTTTGCCGGTGCCGATGATGAACGTTATTAACGGTGGCGCGCATGCGGATAATAATGTCGACATGCAAGAGTTTATGATCATGCCGGTGGGCGCCAGTAGTTTTTCTGAAGCGCTACGTATGGGCGCCGAGACCTTTCACGCATTGAAAAAAGTGTTACATGGCAAAGGCATGAACACTGCCGTTGGTGATGAAGGGGGCTTTGCCCCTGATTTAGGTTCAAATTCTGAAGCGATCGATGTTATTTTAGAGGCGATAGAACAAGCTGGTTTCAAAGCGGGTGAAGATATTTATATTGGTCTTGACCCGGCCGCATCAGAGTTTTGCAAAGACGGTAAATACCATCTTGAATCAGAAAACAAAGTACTCAGTTCAAAGGAGATGGTTGATTACTTTGCCAATTGGGTGGAACGCTATCCTATACTGTCTATTGAAGATGGTATGGCAGAAGATGATTGGGATGGGTGGGATTTATTGACCCAGCGTATTGGCAAGAAAGTACAGTTAGTCGGCGATGACCTCTTTGTTACTAACCCCGCTATTCTTACCGAAGGTATTGAAAAAGGCGTGGCCAATGCTATTCTCATTAAAGTAAACCAGATCGGTACCTTAACTGAATCGCTGGAAGCCATCCGTATTGCTGGCGATGCCTCATACAACTGCGTTATCTCACATCGTTCTGGTGAGACAGAAGATAGCTTTATTGCTGATCTTGCTGTGGCAACCAATGCTGGGCAGATTAAAACCGGTTCTATGTCACGCTCAGACCGTATTGCCAAGTATAATCAGCTATTACGTATTGAAGAAGCATTGGGTGATAAGGCAAAATACGCAGGACGTGAAGTCTTTGCCAGGTTTCTTGCCACGTGATGAGAAATACAGGTTAAGCTCTGAAAGTGTAGCGAGTTGTATGATCAGTGGCGGCATAGCCGAAGCACATAAACACAACTTTTGGGCCAAAGTAAGATTAATGAGGCGCAACCTTAATGAAAGTGTTTACCGTTATTTTGTTTTTTACCCTATGCGCACTGCAAGTTAACTTGTGGGTGGGTAAGGGTAGCCTTGGTGAAGTTTGGTCCTTAAAGAAAACGGTTGCACAGCAAAAAGAGGCCAACGCTAAACTTCAGGCACGCAACGCAGCGCTAGATGCCGAAGTGCTTGATCTTAAAAATGGCTTTGCTGCCATCGAAGAGCGTGCTCGTACCGAACTTGGCATGATCAAAGAAGGCGAAACTTTCTACCGTATCGTTGAGAACTTTCACTAAACGGTGAAACAATAATTGTCTTCGTGTAAACATTGGGTTGTTATTCCTGCTGCTGGCAATGGCAGCCGCATGCAAGTGGAACTGCCCAAGCAATATCTACGTATTGCTGATAAAACCCTGCTTGAATTAACTATTGAATGCTTTATTGGTCACCCCGATATCAGCGGCATTGTTTTAGTCCTAGCAAAAGACGACATGTATTGGCCTGGTATCGCTAATAAATTTCCTGATATTATGACTGTTGATGGTGGTGATGAGCGCTGCCAATCTGTTCTTAATGGCCTCAAAGCGCTGGCTGAAAAAGGCCATGTTAATACCGAGGTTGATGCCCGTGTAGATGTAGGGGCTGATGCCAGTCATGATGATTGGGTATTAGTCCACGATGCTGCCAGACCGTGCCTACGTCGTAGTGATCTAGATCATTTAATTTCATCCCTGTCGCAACATACCGTAGGCGGCTTATTAGGCTTACCCATGGCCGATACCGTTAAACGTTGTCAAAGCAACGGCACCGTGGTGCAGACAGTTCCGCGTCATGACTTATGGCGCGCCTTAACACCACAGATGTTTCGCTTAGAGCGACTTACCTCTGCGCTAACACAGGCCCTGGCAGACAAAGTTATGGTTACTGACGAAGCCAGCGCCATTGAACATATCGGCCTGCAACCACAAATGGTGGCAGGCCATAGCGACAATATAAAAATCACCCATCCAGAAGATTTAGCACTGGCCCGATTATATTTATCAGCAAGAGAGCCAACCGTATGCGCATAGGCCATGGTATTGATGCCCACAAATTTGCAGCAGGGCGAAAACTCATATTAGGCGGAGTCAGCATCGATTACCCCCAAGGCATGGCTGCACATTCTGATGGTGATGTAGTCATCCATGCACTTTGCGATGCTTTGCTGGGCGCCGCCGCGCTGGGTGACATTGGCGTACACTTCCCCCCCAGCGATGACAGCTTTAAAAATATCGACAGTCGAGTATTGCTGAAACAAGTGATGGCAATGCTCAGTAAACAATCACTCAAAGTGGGTAATGCCGACATCACCATTGTTGCCGAAGCACCAAAGCTAGCGAGCTATCTCCCCAAAATGAAAGCACTACTAGTGGGTGATTTAAATATCGATTCTTCACAGATAAATATCAAAGCCACTACTACCGAAGGTATGGGTTATACCGGCCGTGGCGAAGGCATCGCCGTGCATGCAGTCGTGTTATTAGTTTAAAACGATAGCAAAGTCGACCAAAATTGCAGAGCTTAAGTGAGTTTGTATAGCCCAATTCACATTAACCTATCAACAGGGCTAATCACTCCCAGTCCACCCCGTTTCACCACATGCGTATAGATTTCTGTTGTTTTGACATCAGCGTGCCCCAACAAGGTTTGAATCGTGCGAATATCGTAACCATTTTCTAATAAGCGCGTAGCGAAGCTATGTCTAAAAGTATGGCTGCTCGCATGTTTGTGGATAGCAGTCTGTCTGATTGCCATTTTTATTTTTCGCTGAACTGCGCTTTCATGAAGATGATGACGCCGCATCTCTTTATCCCTAGGGTCTAGTGAGATATTGCTTGACGGAAAGACATATTGCCAGCCAAATTGTTTGTTGGCATTGGGATATTTTTTATTTAATGCATAAGGTAAATATACCTTGCCATAGCCATTTTTAAGGTCGTTTTGATGAATAAATTTAGTGTGTAGTAAAATATTTTTTAACGGTTCTATTAAAGTGTCGGGTAATAGAGTTTGCCGGTGTTTCATTCCTTTACTTTCCCGGATAATTAGCTGATGTTGGTCAAAATCAATATCTTGAACACGCAGACGACAACATTCCATTAAACGTAAACCGCTACCGTAAAGAAGTTGCGAAATTAGTTGGTACTTGCCTGAAAGATTGTTTATAACGCTTAGCGCTTCATCATGGCTGAAAACTGTTGGCAGCCTTTGTTTAGGTTTAGCATATCGAAACTCCAGATCAAAATTCTCAAGACTAAAAAACTTTCGATATAAAAACACCAAAGCATTTAAGGCGGTACGTTGGGTAGAAGGCGAAACCTGACGTTCGAGTGACATAAACGACAAAAATTGTGACACCTCTACTTCGCCCATGTCTTTAGGATGCCGCTTTTTATGGTAGCGTATATAAAACCTGACCCAGTAGGTATAGCTTTTCTCTGTTGAGTAAGCTAGGCCATTCAGACGTATGCAACGACGAAATTGGTCAAAAAATCGCTCTGATTTAGGTGGAATGGGTGTCGGAACCGATTGCATCGTTATTCCTCCGTGAAAACGTTTCAGCCATTAAGCATGTATAAGTATACATGCTATTGGTAAATGTACAAATCTAGCAGTGTATGCATTTTTACGTTACGGTAGTTAAATGAGTAAATATGACTAACATTCAGTAGGTTAGTTAGGGTATAGAAAACTATTCTCTCGGTGTAAAATAGCCAAAAGGTGATACGTAGCGACTATGTATCACTTATAGAAAGATAGTGTGAATATAAATATAATTTGTTGAAACATAAAGAGAAATTTATTAATGAGAAGAAAATCAATGAGCGTGTTATATAGCGGTTTGGTGATACACTGCCGCAGTATAATAAGCTGTTAGGCTTACTAGGAAATAAATGGTGAATAACCCGCATAACAAATACCTAGAGT
>CAYUKF010000124.1:0-5582 GCA_964445215.1 uncultured Thiotrichales bacterium | reverse complement strand
GTTAACACTATAAGCATGGCAGCAAATGATTTGACGGAAAATGAACGTCTCTTGCCTGCGCTGGTTGGATTTCCGCTCTGCTACCGACATAAATGCCTCACTTTCGCGACCGAAGCGCTGCTTCGTAGGCGAGCTGTGCCCATTGCCGCATCTCAGTCGCATCCTCCAATGCTTCTTCGGGTGCCAAGTAGTACGACATACCTATCATTTTCTCACCCTTTGGATACATAAACTGCGGCAACCCATGTTCTTGAAATTTTGATACTGACTGCGCATCTGCCTTTAGATATAGCGTGTCATCTGCCACAAGACCAATCATAACGCTATCGAAATAAATTCCGTGGCCACCAAACATTTTGCGGGTGGTCACCGCACCAAATTCCCGAAACACTTCTTTTAGATATTTCACGAACTCACTCATCTTCGATCTCGCACTTGAGTCGTGCAGGGAAGTTAACCGGCACACCACGGTTGCCAGCAAGGTAATCACGATAATCCATTAAAACTTGTTGATGATCAAACGCCAGTTCAGGCAATTGATCACCAATATTATAAACAGCCAGGGCCTTGGCATCGTCCTGTGCCACAGGCTCACCTGTTGCCTCAGCAACATAAATCGCACTGACGGTATGGCCACGATGGTCTCGTGCGGGATCAGAATAGCAACCTAATAAGGCCTTAAGACGAATGTGCAATGAGGTCTCTTCCAATGCTTCTCGCACTGTTGCTGTCTCAAGCGATTCACCTACATCAACAAAGCCACCCGGTATGGCCCACCGTGCGGTGGGTATTTACGTTCAATGAGAATAATTGGCCGACCAGGGCGATCAACCAATTCGATAATGGCATCAACCGCAACTTGCGGAGTCACTGGCCTCATTGCCCTATCCTGTTCGTTGCCAGCCTTATCATCAAAAGCAAGCAAATCAAGCGCTATTTACTCAGCTCAAGCAACAAATCATTCATACGTGAGACATAAGCCGCAGGGTCTTCTAGCTGTCCGCCTTCTGCCAGTAAGGCTTGATCAAACAACACGTTAACCCAATCACCAAAGCGCTTGTCATCATTCTCATCACGCAGTCGTACCACCAAGTCATGATCAGGGTTTAGCTCAAGAATCGGCTTGCTCATAGGTGCCGCTTGTCCAACGGAGCTCAATATTCGCTGCATATTGGCGCCCATATCATTTTCATCTGCCACCAGGCAAGCAGGTGATTTAGTTAAGCGATGCGTAATACGCACTTCTTTAACTTTCTCACCAAGCGTTTCCTGGGCTTTAACAAGTAGGTCTTTGTATTCACCCTCGGCTTTTTCTGTTTTTTCTTTATCTTCTTTTAAATCACCAAGATCCAAAGCACCCTTGGCGACTGACTGTAACTGTTTGCCATCATGTTCCGTGAGATGATTAATCAACCACTCATCAATGCGATCATGCAATAAAATGACTTCGATGTCTTTATCACGAAAAATTTCTAAATGCGGACTATTTACCGCAGCGCTATAACCTTCCGCTGTCACATAATAGATTTTATCCTGACCTTCTTGCATGCGAGAAATGTAATCATCAAGCGAGACGGTTTGTTCACTCCCCTCACCTTTGGTAGTGGAAAAACGTAGCAGCTTGGCTAAACGCTCGCGGTATTCATAATCTGAAATAACCCCTTCTTTCAGCACAGCACCAAATTCTTTCCAGAAAGTGGTGTATTTATCCTGCTCTTTCTTAGCAAGATTTTCGAGCAAACCAAGTATGCGTTTAATGGATGCCGTGCGTATTGAATCAATCGACTTTTCGCGCTGAAGAATTTCGCGTGAGACATTTAGCGGCAAGTCGTTGGAATCAATTACACCGCGGACAAAACGCAAATACTCTGGTAATAGCTGCTCGGCATCGTCCATGATAAAAACACGACGGACATATAGCTTGATGCCATGGCGGGAATTTTTATCCCACAAGTCAAATGGCGCGCGCTTGGGAATATAAAGCAGACTGGTATACGAGCTACGACCTTCAACATGGTTATGCGTCCACGTCAGGGGGTCATCAAAGTCATGTGAAATATGTTTATAAAACTCCTTGTGCTCTTCATCGCTGATATCTTTTTTCGGTCTTGCCCATAGTGCTGCTGCCTTGTTGATCGTATCGTCTTCGTCGCCCTGGTCTTCGTCGCCCTGCTCTTCATTGCTTTGGTCTTTCTTCATAAGAATCGGCAGCGAAATATGATCAGAATACTTTCGGACAATGGTTTGCAAACGCATCGGCTCAAGAAATTCGTCCATATCTTTACGGATATGCAGAACAACTTCCGTACCACGCGCCTCACGCTCGATATTCTCCAGGGTATATTCACCATCGCCTTTAGATTGCCAGCTGATTGCCGTATCGGCATCCTGGCCAGCGCGGCGGGTCAACACGGTAACCTCATCGGCAACAATAAAAACGGAATAAAAACCCACACCAAACTGGCCAATCAAGTGACTGTCTTTCGCCTGGTCACCTGTTAGTGAATCAAAAAACTTTTTAGTGCCTGAACGTGCAATGGTGCCAATATTACTGATCACTTCATCTCGGCTCATACCAATGCCGTTATCAATGACTGAAATCGTGCGCTTGTCTTTATCAATAGTAATACGGATATTTAACTCAGCATCGTTCTGCATCAGCGAGGCATCACTCACTGCCTCAAAACGCAGCTTGTCACAGGCATCCGATGCGTTAGAGATCAATTCACGCAAAAATATCTCTTTGTCTGAATAGACGGAGTGAATCATTAGTTCGAGGATTTGCTTTGCTTCTGCCTCAAAGCCTAATGTCTCTTTATTTGCTGTGACAGTCATTACTGTAATCTCCTGGTGCTCAATAAGAAGTGAATAGAACTCGTATCATCAAACAACGAGCAAGCGCGGATTTTACACGGATAAGGGTTGAGACTAAAGCTGGGCTATCTGGTCAGAATAATTTTAGGGCTCTGAGTCCATCTATTACCTCCCTGGCGTACTAGCATTCCTAAGACATGTAGCAAAATGCCATAGACTTATTCGGCAACTTGGGCATTGAAGATATATTGCTGAATATGGATACCGTGTTCGTCAGACGGTAAGACCTTGGTGATACTGATTTTAGTGCCCGCCTCATTGACCTTGGCTAAATCGATATACTTAACCGGCTCATAGGGCATGAGATGCTTATCACGTACGAGCATCACCTCTGGCAACAGACGTTTTTGCTGATTCACCGACACAACGATGCCGATTTCCTGGTTAGACAACTCGACAATCGAACCCACCGGGTAGGTGCCAATGCATTGGATAAATTGCTCAGCAAGATAGGGATCAAAATGCTCACCGCGCCACTTATAAATATTCTGCAACGCATCCATAGGGATCATCCCCTTGTGATAACAGCGATCACTGGTAATAGCATCGTAGACATCGACAATTGCAACCATCTTACCAAACAAGGAAATTTTATCGCCCATAACCCCTCGCGGATAGCCGCCACCATTTTGTCGCTCATGATGGGAGTAGGCGACATCGATGACAATACTAGAGATGCCTGGCGACTTCATTAATAAATCACGCCCCATAATGGGATGGTAACGCATCACATCCATTTCTTTATCGGTCAGTTTTCCAGGCTTGTTCAAGATCTCGGACGGCGTTTTCATTTTACCAATATCATGCAATAAAGCCCCCAGGCCTAACTCGTTTAGCGGCTCTTTAGATAAACCTAAATGGCGCCCAAAAACCAGTGCTATCATGCACACATTCATACTGTGATCTGCGGTATAAGAGTCCTGATTCTTCAGGTTGGTCAGTAAACTTAATGCATCCGGGTTGCGAATAACGCTGGCTGCTAGTTGTTGCACCAGTGCTTTGGGTTGCTCTGCATCAATGGGTTCATCGTTGCGCGCACATTCGTAGACATGATCAACAATCTTACGCGTTTCCTTATAAACTTCAGTGGCGGTATCTGACTCCTCTACAAACGTGCTTTGGTGTACGTATTGAACCGGCACCTTAGGTAGTTGACCGGTTTCAATAACACTCAACACTTCTTGCGCCGTTTCACTATGACTCGGCGCGGTACTAGGTGCCTCCAGGGTGCTACCTGCCCCTGCAAACTGGTCTGTCAACAAGTGCGCGGTATTAAGTGCCCCCGAGGTGCTACGTGCCCTCGGGGTACTTTCTCCCAACCCAGATCGTTGAGCCAGGTCAAGATCAATACCCTCATCGGTGTCGATGTATACATGGTCACAGTAATTGGCAATGTCTGCGGCCAGCTTTTTAGAAAGGACTGGAAAACCTTGTGTCATAAAAGGAGTTTCAAGCCAGGGACGGTCGAGTCGCACGACATACATACCCACCTTAATCTGCCCAACCTCTATATATTTTTCCACAAACTAGAGCCTCGTTGCTATTGCCGGTTATAACGGCCGGTCTGGCCTCGATTGATTCCAGGGCACCTCTATGTGTGCTTACGGCCTCTGCGTGACCTCAAGCATGCAGATGCAAGGCGCATCCCAAGAGTACTTCCTCGTAGTATGCTATTGGCGTACTACTCAGGGCGCAATTCGCCGGCAAGGCTGGTTGCCTTGTCAAGAATTGCGCCCCGCAGGAAGTGCCCCACGCTTTCGCGGGGGCAGGCTCTTGGGGTGCGCCTTGCATCTGCATGCTTGAGATCACGCCCTGCGGGGCTTACAGACGAGTGCAGGCTGGCGTTATCATTGCTCAGCAGGCTACGTGCCCTCGGGGTGCAACCAGCCTGCCTGCGCACCAACAGTAGGCGCTTTAGGCGATGATGCCTTGATCCCGCACTCGTCTGTAAGCCAGAGGCTGTAAGCACACATAGAGAGACCCTCCATATAAAAATTTTAAAAATCAACCACTTAAGCATATGCATGAGCCTGTATAGTGAAGCATGCATAGCTTATTTATCGGGTGCTACGGGATGAACTTGAAGCGACAAAAAAAATAACCCGTTAACTAGGAGCCTGTACCAGACTTAGACTCCTGTTAGTCAACGAATTGGAGAACAAAAATCAATATCCTAAGCCGACAAACTCAGCCTTATTCAGACCAAAAAGCAGGGACATCCGGCTTGCGTAAAAAGGTCAAACACTTCCAGCAAGAAAACTATCTGGAGAATTTTATCCAGGCCTTATTTGACACCGTAGAGGCTGAGGGAAAAACCTTAGTATTGGGTGGGGATGGGCGTTTTTATAACCGCGAAGCAATCCAAATCATCCTGCGCATGGCCATTGCCAATAAGGTGACAAAACTATTGATCGGCCGTAACGGCATATTATCTACCCCTGCTGCCTCGCACCTGATACGAAAATTCAACACCGATGGCGGCATTATCCTTAGTGCCAGCCATAACCCAGGAGGGCCCGAAGCCGATTTTGGTATCAAATATAATAGTACCAATGGCGGCCCTGCTAACACGGAGCTTAGCGACAAGTTCTATGTTGCAGCTTGTAACATAAGCCAATATAAAATCGCCGACATCAGCGATATTGATATTGACACC
This sequence comes from uncultured Thiotrichales bacterium, assembly GCA_964445215.1. Lineage (GTDB taxonomy): Bacteria > Pseudomonadota > Gammaproteobacteria. The sequence continues at coordinate 52 of CAYUKF010000124.1, read as the reverse complement.
GTGCGCGAATAGCGTATCGGTGATACCACTATAGAAGTTATTGACTCAGTCG
>CAYUKF010000123.1:4305-5591 GCA_964445215.1 uncultured Thiotrichales bacterium | reverse complement strand
GAGCGTAAAAAAAGCGACAACTTAATGTTGGGTTATTTCGCCCAACATCAACTTGAAGCACTTGATATAGCAGCCAGTGCGCTATTACATATACAGCGCTTATCGCCAGATGCGCGCGAACAAGAGATACGGAACTTCCTCGGGGGTTTTAATTTTCATGGTGATAAAGCCACCAAATCTATTGGTAATTTTTCGGGTGGTGAGAAAGCACGTCTTGCGCTATCACTGATCGTTTGGCAAAAACCGAATTTATTACTGCTTGATGAGCCGACCAATCATCTTGATCTTGAGATGTGTTATGCGCTTACCGTCGCCTTGCAAAGTTATAGTGGCGCCTTGGTGGTGATTTCGCATGATAGACATTTATTGCGTAACACGGTAGATCAATTTTACCTGGTCGTAGATGCTAAGCTAACAGAGTTTGATGGTGATATTAGCGATTATCAGCAATGGTTAAAGAGTCATAGTCGAAAAACAGATCAGAGCAAGAAAGTCAGCAATAAAAACACAGCCCAAAAGAAAGTAAAAGGTAACAAAAAACATACGCCATCACAAGTTTCTCTATCTGCCTCGCCACTTATTTCTAAGGCAGATAAAAAACAACAACGACAAGATTCCGCACTAAAGCGCCAACGTTTAAAGCCATTGCGCAGTCAGATAAAGAAATTAGAGCAACGAATAGAAAAAAAGCAAACACGAGTTGGTGAAGTCGAACAACAATTGGCTGATAATTCACTCTATCAAGAGTGCAATAAAAGCCTATTAACGGAGACACTATATGAACAACGTCAATTACAGCAAGAGCTTAATCGTTGCGAAGAAGAATGGGTAAACTTAAGTGATGAATATGAGCAACTTCACCAACAGTAGGCGCTTTAGGCGAAGTGAGGGCAGCTGATGTTTTGCGATGTAATTCTCGATGAATTCTTAATGAAGGCATTGGCCAAGCTCGATATTGATCAGCCAACACCCGTGCAGGCCAAAACGATTCCCTATGCTTTAGAGAAAACAGATCTGTTGGTCAGTGCGGCAACAGGTAGCGGTAAAACCGTAGCTTTTTTATTGCCAACGATGCAGCAGTTATTGCAAAACCCGGACACCCAGAGCGGTACACGTGCTTTGATTCTTGTGCCGACGCGTGAGTTGGCACAGCAAATTTATGGTCAGTGTGTGGCCTTGGGTAGTTACACTCAATTAACGTTCGGGCTGGTTATTGGTGGTGAGAGCTTTAGCCGTCAAAAGGCCATGTTTAGAAAAAATCCTGAAATCATCATCGCAACCCCCGG
>CAYUKF010000123.1:0-4205 GCA_964445215.1 uncultured Thiotrichales bacterium | reverse complement strand
CAGATTGTCACGGCCGATGATGATGCACATAAAGTGAAACTGACAGCATGGCTTTTAAAGGAAGAAAAGCCAGAAAAGGCCTTGGTCTTTGTTAATAAAAAAACACAAACAGAGAGCCTGGCAGGGCATTTACGCCATGTTGATATTTACACGGCATATTTGCATGGTGATATGGACCAACATCAGCGGGCGCATGTGATGCGACGTTTCCATGATGGCAAAATCCAGGTATTAGTGGCGACTGACGTTGCTGCACGTGGCCTTGATGTCAAAGGCATTGACCTAGTGATTAATTTCAATATGGCACGTAATGCTAAGGACTATGTACACCGCATTGGTCGTACCGGTCGTGCGGGTGAGGCAGGCCTGGCTGTATCACTCATCGATCACAACGAATGGAACATAATGAGCGGTATTGAACGTTATCTTAAGCAAACGTTTGAACGGCGTCGTATTAAAGAATTACAGGGAAAATATAGCGGCCCCAAGAAAACCAAGGCATCAGGTAAAGCAGCGGGCGCGAAGAAAAAAAAGAAAACGCCTAAAGACAAAGCAAAAATGAAGGCGGCACAGCGTCATAGAAACAAGAAACAGATAGGCAAACCGAAAAATAAAACCGCCAAGGCGAAGGATCAAGGCAATAATGGCCGTAAAAAACTGCTGACAGGTGGTGATGGTTTGTCAGCACCCAAACGACGTGATTAACGTTAGAGACACAAGAGGTTCCCTAGCGTAGGGCTGATTTTAATGTCGAATGTGATACTGTTTAAAAAGCCTTCCTTAAAAAAGAAAGCAAAAGAAAAAACCCTCTGTTCAAATGGCTTTCATAAATGGAGGGTGGTGACTAACAATCAGTTTGATACAAAGTCGGGTAAGCTTATTACAGCCTATTGCTGCGAACGTTGTGGCAAAACAAAAAATAAAGCGCACTAACCGATTGTTTGTAAAGTTGTTGCTAGTGCTAGTGCTAGTGCTAGTGCAGTAGATTTTAGGCCTTACTTTCCTGTTTACCAATATTAGAAGTTGTATTTCTGTAGTGCCGGTATTGCCACCACACCTTGAAAATAGTTGATAAAATTCCTTTGCCAGCACCGATAACGCCCGAGACAGTGCCACTGATTTTTGAGACACCAATGCGGCGTCTGCAATCGACAGCTATTTCTTTGATTTTATAATTGCGTTCTAAGGCCTTCGCTTGCATCTCGACTGTCCAGCCAAAGCTGCGATCTTGCATCTTCAGGGCATCGAGTTTGGTTTTACAGATTGCCCGGTAAGGGCCAAGGTCGGTCACTTTTTTTCGATAGAGAAGAGTGAGTATCCAGCAAGCAAGTGCATTACCAAAGCGCTGGGCTGTGCTCATTGCATTGGCTTCGATATAGCCTAGCTTACGCGAGCCGATGGCTAAGTCAGCACCATCACTAATGGCTTTACATAAGTCATGTGCTTGCAGTGGATTGCAAGAGTTATCGCCATCAACAAATAAAATGATATCAGCATGTTTAGACAATGCGGCCAGCGCTGTTAGACAAGCAATACCATAACCTGCGACAGATTGTTTGACGACACGTGCACCATATAATCTTGCGATGTGCAGCGTATTGTCCGTTGAGCCATTATCACAAACGATAATGTCGTCGATTAATGGTTTTTTGCTCGCGTTACGCAGTTGGCTGAGGCCGGACACTACCCGGCCTATTGCCTTTTCTTCATTTTTGGCAGGAATAATGACAGAGATATGATGCTGATTAAGCATAAAATTTAGAGCTTAAAGCGGTTGCGCATATAATATTTCAGTGCGCGATGCTCTTGTTTAGACAATGATTGACGCAGGGTTTTGTCTCGTTTTGCCTGTTTATATAGATTTTTTGCCTCTTGCTTCGATAGTCTGGACTGATCAATGATGCAGCCGGCGCAATTAACATTGTTTTTATAGACCTGCTTACCTAATGCATAGCGTGCGCTATCGATCTTTGTGGCGCTACTGCTGCTACCGCCACCATAGCTTCCGCCGCCTGAGGCGAGTGCAGCGCCACTGATGAACAAGGCCATCAATAGCAATAATAAAGTGCTTGTTCTCTTAGCGTGCTGCATGGCAAGGTTTCGTGATACGGTCATCATGGTTATTTCTCCATAGGTCAGAGGGTTAGATGGGTTAATTTGCAATTTCATGGTTCTGCTAACAGTATTGTTAGTGAATCTTATAGCTAACTCATGTCAAAAATGCCACGAAATTATGTTGTTTTATTCATAAATCTCTGTGGGGTCACAACAGCACTGGTCTATTTGTCTGCGGTGATACTACAGAATAGTGGTGAAGCCATTGGCTTGTATCAGTTTTTAATCGCTGAATTATTGCTGATTGTGCTATGGCTGGCTGCGTTTGGCATCGGTAGAGATTTTAACTGCATAAAATCGATACTGTTATGGGCATTGATATTCCGTGTTATCGGGCTCTGGGGGTTACCAATACTGGAAGATGATTGGTATCGTTACCTTTGGGATGGCTATCGCTTTGTCACAGATGGCACGCCCTATGGTATAGCACCATCGGCTTTTTTCGCCAGTGAAAGTTTACCTGGCCGATTTACTGAAATTGTTGGCCAGATTAATAACCCCGATCTGCCGACAATCTATGGCCCAACCCTGCAATACCTATTTGCACTTGCCTATCTAATAAGCCCGGGTGAGTTGTGGGGTTTGAAGCTGATTATGTTGTGTGCTGACCTAGGCTTGATCGCAATTTTATTGCGTCTGGCACCGGTTGGGTATGTATTACTCTATGCCTGGTGCCCCTTGGTCATCAAAGAAATTGCCTTTACCGCGCACCCTGATGGTATCGGCGTGTTTATATTGCTGGCGGCACTGTTTTTACGATCACGACACTACTATGCGGCGGCAGTTATTGCTGCTGCATTGGCTGTTGCGGCCAAGGTGTTTGCGTTACTCATTGTGCCCTGGGTTTTATGGCGTTTATCAGTAAAATACTGGTTATTATTTTCTGTCAGCTTGATCGTGGTGTATTTGCCCTTTATCGTACAAGGTAGCAGTGATTTTTTCAGTCTCTTTGTGTTTGCCCAATACTGGGAGTTTAATGCGGCACTTTATGCAGTATTGAATCTATTTTTGTCTGCTAGTGTTGCTAAATTATCGTTAGCCGTTATTTTTATTGCCTGGCTAGGGTGGTATTTTTTCCATAGTCAAAAACAACAAAATTTTTTGATGCCTCGGGCAGATTGGGTCTTTGGGCTATTTTTATTGATCTCACCCGTCATTAATGCTTGGTATTGGCTCTGGGTATTACCGTTTGCAGTAATTTTTCCAAGTAGATGGGCGTGGACAGTATCTGCTGCATTATTGCTGTCTTATTGTGTCGGCTTGCACATACCGGGCTCCGAGCTGGACGCCTATGAAATGCCTGTGTGGATACGCATTGTAGAATTTTCGATAATTGCCATAGCCTTGTTGTTCGATCTGCAGAATAGGCGAAAAATAGTGCAGAGAGTGCGATCTTGAGCTGATAGAATACGCCACCTTACACTATCGAAATAGTAGCCGTTATGATCAAGACTCGCTTTGCCCCTAGCCCGACGGGTTATCTCCATGTTGGTGGCGCCCGTACCGCACTGTATGCCTGGTTATATGCACGACACCATGGTGGTCAGTTTGTCTTACGCATTGAAGATACCGACCGCGAGCGATCAACACCTGAATCAGTACAGGCCATTTTAGATGGCATGGCGTGGTTGGGCCTGGATTACGATGAAGGGCCGTATTATCAAACCCAACGCATGGATCGCTACCAGGAGGTAGTCGATCAATTGATCGATGAAGGCTATGCCTACCGCTGTTATTGCAGCAAAGAACGCCTGGATGATTTGCGCGGGGCACAAATGGTGGCAAAGCAAAAGCCACGTTACGATGGGCGATGCCGGAATTTGACCGAAGCATCCCAAGAGGATGCGCCCTACGTGGTTCGTTTTCGCAACCCGACAGAAGGTGTTGTTAGTTTTGACGATAAAATTCGTGGCATTATCTCATTTAATAACCAAGAATTAGATGACCTAATTATTGCTCGCACCGACGGCACACCAACGTATAATCTTACTGTTGTTGTCGATGATGCGGATATGGCAATTACACATGTGATACGTGGTGATGACCACATCAATAACACACCACGCCAGATTAATATTCTAAAGGCCTTG
>CAYUKF010000122.1:0-5623 GCA_964445215.1 uncultured Thiotrichales bacterium | reverse complement strand
GAAACGAACCCTTGGGGTATAACGCAGAAGCTGGATATTTCAGGCACAAAATACGTGCCCATGAATGGATCAGAGCCCCCTAACCTTTACCACCAGCGCACGAGCTTTGAACGATACCTACAACCGAAAGTAGTAAAGCAACTTGTTCTGCATCAGCCAACTCTTCGGCGCAGTGATAAGCCAACATAACACCATTATGCATCTCGATATAAAGCTGTGGGTGCTGCATCAGGAAGCTCTCTAGCTCATCTGAAACATAGCTCGATGCGTCTGTATTGTCTCTAGAATAAAGTCGATACTCACTGCTCGAATCAGACTCACGTATCAATACTTTACTGTCGTAGTCAGTTAAGTAGCGCTCTAAGTAATGCCCAGGCGCGACAACAAAATCAGGCACATTAGCCGTAGCGCAGTTGGCAGTAATCAGCGTCCGCCAATGCTTGGAGTAATAATTTGGTGCTGAGGTATGACTGTAATCAAACAACCTCACTTCACAGCCATTATGCTCACCCCGCATGACATTGCTTTCTTCCTTATCCGAACCTCGACGCAAATAAATGAAACCTTCTTTATTCAGTGTGCTGGCAATTTCAGCATTAAATGTTAAACCATACTGAGCGGCAATTTTTTCCATTGCCAGCTCGCGCACAGTGCGTCTTGCTTCTTCTTTAACAAGAATGGCATCTTGCATACGGGCAGATAAGGGGTGTTTGGTGAATTGATGAAAATTCTCTAGCCCTAATACCTCGCATGGGCGTTTATCACGTACGCATTCTTCCTGAAACTGATGCAGGTATTCCATGCCCGTATGATCGATGATATGACCTGATTCGGTAATGGTCAGTGTCACCCCTTCGTTATTAGGCAAGTTGTCGAGAATCTTATCCAAAGGTAACAAATTAAAACACACGACAGATGACAACGACAGCTCATGATGCGTCTTGCCATCACGCTCTGTTCTTTCGTATTTAATGACCGGGTCAGCAAACAATGTCTTGAAATTTTTCCACAACAAGGCCAATGCTTGTGTTGCGGTTAAACGACCATTCAAAATAAAGCGGAATGATGGCGTCAACAGATACAACAGTATGATAATTTCCGCTGCAATACCAATCAAAATACCAATTAACAAGTCGCTTGCCAATACTGCAATCACGGTGATGATGAAAACAATCATTTGATCGCGACCAATGGAGTATGTCTTGGTAAATACTTTGTATTCGCAAAGCTTCCAACCGACATAGATCAGTATGGATGCAATAGCTGCTAACGGCACAAGCGAAATAATGTCCGTCGCTATAAACAAGAAGATAAGCAGGAATATCGCATTATAAAAGTTCGCCCATAAGGTACGGCCACCGGCATCGATATTGGTGCGGCTTTTAATCCCGCCAGGAATAATCGTCAAGCCACCAAAAATACTCGACGCTGTATTTGATATACCCATCGCACGTAAGGTAACGTTTGGATCAGACTTGCGCTGAAATGGATCAATCTTATCCACCGCTTTAATGGTCGCCAATGATTCAACGCCATCGATCAAGGTCAAGGTAATCACCACAACCAATACACTCCAATACAAATCAGGATTGCTGAACACACCGCTAAAGTTTGGAAATGTAATGCCCCCTTCGAGGATATTTTCAGGCATGGTAATAAGATATTTCGCATCCAGGCCAAATGCTGAGGCCATGATAATTCCAAGAATCGTCACGACCAGCGGCGCAGGCACCTTGCGCATCCATGTATATTTGGATTTATTAAGATAAAAAATTAAAAACAAAGTGATAATGCCGATGGCGAACACCTGCCACTGGATCTGTAAAAATGCCTCAGGCAATTTGCTCGCAGTCTCCAACATGCTCTTAGCTGGCGGCAGATTGGCCCCCATTAGTGCCGGTATCTGTTTAATAATAATAATCAGCCCGATGGCGGCCAGCATTGCTTCTACTACCGTCACCGGTAGAAAAATCGCAAAGCGGCCCGCATTCATAAAGGCGAGTACAATTTGCACCAACCCCGTTAAGCAGATTGCAACCAGAAGTAAGGGATAACCAACGGCTAAGTCACCACCACCCAACACCAACATGCCGGACAGCAAGGCAGGTGCAAGACCTGCGGCAGGGCCGCTGATAGTGACATAAGCACCACCAAGAAATGGAAAAATCAAACCCGCGATAATTGCCGAAACCAAGCCTGTGACAGGTGGCGCACCAGATGCAATAGCAATACCCAAGGAAAGTGGCAATGAGACCAACGCGACCTGCATACCTGCCAGCAAATCATAACGCCAATGTTTTAACCCTTTTAAACCATTTTGTGGTGTTTCAGTCATTATCGTTACCTACATAATTAACTAATATTTTTTATGTTGTCTTACCTTGCAGTATTAAATTCCAGATAAATTCTCTATTGCGCTAATCGCTGCTTGTGCGGCGGCGTCAATATCGGCTTCTTTCCCTGACAGGGTCAATCGCCCAAACGCCCCTACTGCTCGTGCGTCAATCAACGTTATATTTGCTGCCTTTTCTGCTTCGTTGGCAGCGTATACTATATATCCTGCAGGCTCAGTCTCAAGAATAAACATACTCTGGCCAGGCAAAATCATCGAGCCTCGACGATCTTGTCGGTTAATCAATACAGCATGATCTGGTGTCACAGAGCGCACAATTTCTTTCCAGGCTATGCGGCATTTTTGTCGTTTATGCTCGTCGGTATGTAAACGTGCTAATACCGCTCTACCAGCTTCGATGACATCACTCTGATCACGATGATGGAATACCATCGAACCAAACGCTCGCTCAACAACCTGTGAACCTAAATGTACGCGTGTGGCTTTTAAGGCAACATCTGTCAATTGATGCACTGACATGCCTGGTTCAACTTCCATCCATAGGCAGGAATCACCCGGCACCGGTAAAAAACCCTGAGAAACAGTCCCCATATAGACCGCTAATTGCGGTTGCAATGAATCTATAAAAACATAAGTACGTAAACTAATCATATTGTTACGCTTTGCGCTTATCTCGAGTCGGCTTCGCATATGCCGACAGGTCATTTAATAGTGATTGCATACGCTCGCTGATAACAGGTTCGCTAGCCATCGCAAACTCTAAAAATGTCTTTGCTATCAATGACGGTTCTTTGTTCTTTGGGTGAACGATGTACCATTTGCGTTGAATCGGAAACCCTTGCACGTCGAGCATGGCAATTGGGCCGCTAGCGCCTTCAAGCGTTAAGGTATGCAACGAGGAAATCGTCAGGCCTAAGCCACCGATTACCGCATGCTTAATCGCTTCGTTACTACCCAGCTCCATACGCACATCTGGCACAATCCCGTGCTCAGAAAATGCTTTCATTGCTGCATCACGCATGCCCGAACCCACTTCACGAAAAATAAATCGCTCTTGCGCCAATCTCTTGATAGAAATGTTCGACTCTTGACATAAGGGGTGATCTTTAGGTGCCATGACGATCAATGGGTTTGGTGCGAAATGATGTGATTCGATATGCCGCAATAACTTGTTCGGCAATCGGCCGAGGATATACAGGTCATCCTCGTTGTTTTGAATTCGGTCTATCATTTCGTCACGATTAGGCACGGTTAATGTCACATCGATATCAGGATATTCGCGACAAAATTCACCCAGAATCTCCGGCGTAAAATATTTCGCTGTAGTGACAACCGCTAAACGTAACCGGCCTCGCTGCAAACCTTTAAGCCCTGCCAGACGCGTATCCAAGTCAGACAAGCAATCAAATATTTTTCTGATTGCTTGATATAAATCATTACCAGCATCGGTGGGTTTAATCAAACGACGCGATTGGTCAAGCAAGGGCGCGCCTATAACATTGGTCAATTTCTTAATTTGTGATGACACCGTTGGCTGCGTTAAAAATAGCTCTTCAGCCGCACGGGTAAAACTACCCAGACGAACAATTGCTTCAAAAATCTGCATTTGCCGGAATGTCGTATGACGAATAAGGTAGTCTGGCAGACCTCCTTTTAACCGTAGATTATTGTTGTCTGCCATAATAATAGTTCTTATATACGCTGGTTAAGTATGCAACAACTTAACGCATTCTTTTATCAAATTTCTCAGGAGAAAGCACACTAACATCGATTATGAATACAGTGAGATGATGGCCTTTTTTTATTTTTCTTTGCAAACTATCCAGCATAGCGTCTAAACGATCTGGTGGCATAATCACTTTGATCAGAATATTCGCATCAAAACCGGTCATGCCAGAACTCAAGCCCGACGAACCTTCACCCTGCGCGCTTAATATAGTGTAACCGCTAGCACCATATTTTTTAAACGAAGCAATCAGTTTTTCTTCTAATGCATCAGTGGTAATAATATTGAGCAATTTTTCAGGATACAGTCTATTCATTAGTTACCTCATATAATTATTTTCGCACTAGCTTGCAATGACTTGCGCGAGCTTATGAAATAAAGGAATACCAACAATCACATTGAATGGAAATGTAATCCCCAACGATAACGTTAAATAATACGACGGGTTAGCTTCAGGAATAGCCAAACGCATAGCGGGAGGCACAGCGATGTAAGATGCACTGGCAGCAAGTACCGCAACCAATGTCGCTCCCCCAATGCTAAAGCCTAGCATGTGTGTACCAATATAGACGCCTAGCACACCACCGAGCACCGGCATAAAAATACCGAATAACGCTAATAGAAGCCCTACTTGACGTAAGTCACCTAAGCGACGACCTGCAACATGCCCCATTTCAAATAAGAATAAACACAGCACACCCATAAATATATCATCAATAAAGGGCGACAACTTATCCATGCCTGATGGTATTGCAATGGCACCGATAATCATTGAGCCAATCAATATAATGACACTACCGTTAGTCAGCGCATCACGTAGTAAATCACCGAAACTACTTTCTTCGACATCAGTATCTGTGATGTTCGCAACGTCGGCGGACTCACCCGCCTTCAATTTACGCGCAGCTATTGTTTGCCGCGCCTTCGCTGCCAACAAAAGACCAACAATAATTGCTGGCGTTTCCATAATTGCCAACATAATTAATGGGTAGTTTTCATACTTGACGCCGGCATTATCCAAATAAGCAATTGCGGTAAGAAAGGTCCCTGCACTCACCGAACCGTAATGAGCCGAAATCGCTGCGGCATCAAGCAAGCTCACTCGCTTGGTAGCTAGGAGAATAAGATAACCAATAACAGGAAGTGTGAAACCCATGATGAGCGCCCACATCACCGAGTTTAACGCAATGAATAAATCTGCCTTAGCCAACGCATAGCCACCATGCAGACCGATCGCCATTAACAGGTAAATCGACAATACCTTGGCAAGATCTGGCGGGAAACGCAGATCTGACTTGACCAGACGCGCGACCACGCCAAGCACAAAAAAGAGCACTGCAGGCAACAGCAAATTGCTTAAACTTGACATTGCGTTCCTCAGCCTACTGTTAAACTACGTGATAAATTTTACGCGTTAATTGCTACGTAGAATGTGCGGTTAATACACTCAGCATAAAAATTCGCCGAATCTATCATTAAAAAACATCCTAGGGAGCCTCTGATGTGTCTGGGACAGCGAGATTGTGTCTAAAATTTTTCAGATC
>CAYUKF010000121.1:0-5623 GCA_964445215.1 uncultured Thiotrichales bacterium | reverse complement strand
TAAACAGCCAAAGAGTTAATCAAGCCAATGTTTGGCCCTTCAGGCGTTTCAATCGGACACACACGACCATAATGCGTTGGGTGAACATCACGCACTTCAAAACCAGCTCGCTCGCGTGTCAAACCACCCGGGCCAAGCGCAGAAACACGGCGCTTATGCGTGACTTCCGACAGCGGATTATTTTGATCCATAAACTGAGACAACTGACTAGAGCCATAAAACTCTTTAATCGCAGCTGAAACAGGTTTTGCATTGATCAAGTCTTGCGGCATCAAGCCTTCTGACTCAGCTAAGGTTAGGCGCTCACGTACGGCACGTTCAACACGAACCAAACCGATGCGGAATTGGTTTTCCACCATCTCGCCAACACGACGTACCCGGCGATTACCAAGATGGTCAATATCATCAACGCTGCCCTTACCATTTTTAATATCGATCAATACGGTAAGCACATCGATAATATCTTCTTTCGATAACACCCCTGCGCCTTCACTGCCTTCGCGACCAACACGGCTGTTGAATTTCATGCGACCCACCGCAGAAAGATCATAACGCTCGGAATTAAAGAACAAATTGTTGAACAAACCCTGTGCAGCTTCTTTAGTAGGCGGCTCACCTGGGCGCATCATGCGATAAATTTCAACCTGAGCTTCCAAAACGCTGCGTGTCGCATCGATGACGAGAGTATCTGAAATATAGGGACCACGATCCAAACTATTAGTAAACAAAGTTTCTAACGACTTAACGCCTGTTTCCATAATGGCAACAATCAACTCGCTGGTCAGCTCGTCGTTAGCATTAGCAACAACTTCACCCGTTTCTGTGTTGATCACATCACGCGCGATACGCTTGCCGAAGAGATACTCTTCAGGAACGATCAGCGTTTTCAAGCCTGCCTTGTCCATACTGCGAACATGACGCGCGATAATGCGACGGCCCGCTTCAACGATTACCTTGCCTTTTTTATCTTTAAGATCAAACTCTAATGTTTCACCACGCAGGCGATCACTAATTAACTTGAGCTCAATGCCTTTTTTAGTAAAAGTAAAGGTATTGGTATCGTAGAAAATATCGAGAATTTCTTCGCCGTTATAACCCAAGCCACGCAGCAAAACCGTAACCGGTAATTTACGACGACGGTCAATACGAACAAAGACTGCATCATTCGGATCAAATTCAAAATCAAGCCATGAGCCACGGTAAGGGATAACCCGTGCAGAAAATAGTAATTTACCAGACGAATGAGTCTTACCTTTATCGTGCTCAAAAAAGACGCCTGGGGAACGGTGTAACTGTGATACCACAACACGTTCGGTACCGTTAATCACAAAAGTGCCGTTTTCGGTCATAAGCGGTAACTCGCCCATATATACTTCTTGCTCTTTAATATCTTTTACTACAGGTGTGTTGCCTGACGCTTCTTTATCATAAATAACCAAGCGCAAGATCACACGCAGCGGCGCTGCATAGGTCATACCGCGCATCTGACATTCCTTTACGTCAAATGGTGGCTTACCCAATGTGTAACTGACATATTCAAGCGCAGCGCTACCAGAATAACTACTGATAGGAAACACTGACGCAAATGCAGCATGTAGACCCTGCTTCTTACGCTTTGCTTTAGCCACATCCGTTTGCAAAAATGCACGGTAAGAACTAACCTGCGTTTCCAATAGATAGGGGGTTGCTAAAATTTCTGGTCTTCTACCAAAATTTTTGCGGATACGCTTTTTCTCAGTAAATGAGTAGGCCATTAGTGTCCCTCAGCAATTAAACAACTGTCTATTTTAAAAAACAGACAAAACAATCAAGACGCACCTACGAGCCAGTACATAAAGTACTGACCCGTAAACGTCACTCAAAATAGACGTCAGCAATCGACGCTTTTAGCGATGCTTTTGGCAACGCTTATTTAAGCTCTACTGAAGCACCAGCTTCTTCAAGCTGTTTCTTAGCCTCTTCAGCATCATCCTTTGAAACGCCTTCTTTAATAGTAGAAGGTGCGCCTTCTACCATTTCTTTCGCTTCTTTCAAACCTAGACTAGTGATAGCACGAACGGCTTTAATGACAGCCACTTTGGCAGAACCAAAGCTTGTCATCACAACATCAAACTCAGTTTGCTCAACAGCAGCGCCACCAGCATCGCCCGCAGCAGCAGGTGCAGCAGCCACCGCAGCAGCCGCAGAAACACCGAATTTTTCTTCCATTTCTGAAATCAGATCAACGATTTCCATTACAGTCATGTTTGAAATTGATTCTAAAATATCTTCTTTACTGACAGCCATTAGATTTAGCTCCTAAAATAAATAGTTAAATTATTGCCTGGCCTGACAAATAACAGGCAACAGACCATTAAGATTTTGAATCGCGTACAGCCGCCACAGTGCGAACAAACTTCGCTACAGGCTCATTAGCAGTACGAACAAGTTTCTCGATTGGCGCTCTCATCACAGCCATAAACAATGCAATTGCCTCATCACGAGACGGCATGCTTGCCAATGCCTTGATATCTTCTGGCTGTAATAGTTTGCCAGCTAACGCAACAATCTTGACCTTAAGGTTGTCATGCTCTTTTGCGAAATCATGGATCAGTTTTGCCCCTGAAGAGGCTTCTTCTAAAGAAAAAGCCAGTAACAGTGGCCCAACCAATGATTCCGTCATACAAGCATAATCAGTTTCTTTCAACGCTCGCCGCGCCAACGTGTTTTTAACGACACGCAGCTTGACGCCAGTCGCACGTGCCTGCGCACGCAATTGAGTCATTTCATCGACCGTAAGGCCTCGATACTCAGCAGCAATCGCTGACTGTGCGCTCGACGCCACATCACTCACTTCAGCGACAATAGCTTTTTTGTCTTGCAACGTTAACAACTGTTCACCTCCTACACCTTGCGATGAAACGTAAACAACACGTTCATCACTTCACAATGCGAGCCTAAACTCGCCCCTTACGGTGGCCGTCAGCAGACCCATCTATTCCAGGACTGTCCGGGGCATCACGCCGTCTGCGCAGGCCAAGTGCTATCGCACTCAATTAGACCTCTTGCGGCCATTAGATCTATCGTGGCCACTCAACGCACCTGCGGTCTTGGACGGGCATCGGCTTTACTGCTCCGATAGCCCACCAAATCACAAAAAAATACAAGCTGTAGTTTAACTACAGCTAAAAAACCAGTAAAAACTAAATAGAAAGTGTCGAAGTATCGATTGTTAACCCTGGCCCCATCGTCGAAGATACGGTCACTTTCTTCATATAGATACCCTTGGCAGTTGCAGGCTTGGCTTTCACCAAGTCAGCAATCAGCGCATCTAGATTGGTTTTAAGTGAATCAACATCAAAGCTGATACGACCAATAGTCGAATGAATGATACCGGCCTTGTCAGCACGATAACGTACCTGACCTGCCTTGGCATTTCTCACGGCACCGGCAACATCGGGACTCACTGTACCCACTTTAGGGTTGGGCATTAATCCGCGTGGGCCTAAAATCTGCCCCAGTTGGCCAACGATACGCATGGCGTCAGGTGATGCAATGACAACATCAAAATCAAAATTGCCTTTTTTAACTTGCTCGGCAAGGTCTTCAAAACCGACAATATCGGCGCCAGCTTCTTTAGCAGCATCAGCATTAGCACCCTGCGTAAACACGGCAACCTTCACTTGCTTACCCGTGCCTTTAGGCAACACGGTGGCACCACGCACAACCTGATCAGACTTACGTGGGTCAATACCCAAATTGACACTGACATCGACAGACTCGTCAAATTTAACTGTCGATAACTCTTTAATCATTACTAGCGCTTCGGCAATTGGATAACGCTTATCTGCATCTACTTTTTCACCAATAGCCTTTGCTCGCTTAGTTAGCGCCATGATTAAACGCCCTCCGTCGTAATGCCCATACTGCGCGCACTACCGGCAATAGTACGCACTGCAGCATCAAGATCAGCCGCGGTAAGGTCTGGCTCTTTCGTCTTGGCAATTTCTTCTAACTGCGCACGCGTAACGTTACCCACCTTGTCGGTATGAGGCGTTTTACTGCCGGAAGTGATGCCCGCTGCCTTCTTCAATAAGATTGAGGCCGGCGGAGTCTTGGTGATGTAGGTAAAACTACGGTCACTGTAGACGGTAATTACAACAGGAATAGGCAGCCCCGGTTCCATGCTTTGTGTCTGCGCATTAAAGGTCTTGCAGAATTCCATAATATTGACCCCATGCTGGCCTAATGCGGGACCAACCGGTGGACTTGGATTGGCCTGACCGGCCTTGACCTGCAATTTAATGTAGGCCTCGATTTTCTTTGCCATGCTTTATTTCCTCTTTAGTGGGTACAAACGCTTTTCAGCTCCCCATGTCGAAGGCAAACCCTTCGACTCTTGTCAATCTTTAACTAACAAACCTCTAACTCCGCCATGATCGACCGCCTTGAATCAAATATCTTCAATTCAGCCAGCCCGAACTCAAATCAGAGACTCCTTAGCCTTTTTCAACCTGACCAAAATCAAGCTCAACAGGCGTAGAACGACCAAAGATCAAGACTGCAGTACGCAGCTTGCTCTTTTCATAATTCACTTCTTCTACAACACCATTAAAATCAGCGAACGGCCCATCGATGACACGCACCACTTCACCCACCTCAAACAATACTTTAGGAGCCGGGTGCTCGACACCCTCCTGCACCCTCTGCAAAATATTGTCAGCTTCTTTGTCTGTGATTGGCGTTGGCTTATCTCTAGTACCGCCAATAAAGCCCAGAACCCGTGGCACATCCTTAACTAGATGCCAACTCTCATCGTTCATTTCCATCTGTACCAAGACATAACCTGGAAAGAATTTACGATCACTCTTGCGCTTTTGACCGCCACGCATTTCGACAACTTCTTCGGTTGGCACCAAAATATCGCCAAAACTGTCTTCCATACCGGCATAGGCGATACGACCTGTTAAAGAACGCACCACCTGTTTCTCAAAGCCAGAATAGGCATGCACTACATACCAATGTTTTGCCATGCTTTATTCTCCACCAACAAGCAACGAATTGACTGCCCACAACAAAAACGAATCAATCAAAAATAAGCCAATTGCCACAACAATAACCATAGCCAAAACAATCAAGGTCGTCTGCATCGTTTCCTTGCGTGTCGGCCACACCACTTTGCGCACTTCCATACGAGCGTCGCCAAGAAACCCTAGCGCTGTACGTCCAGGTGTGGTCTGGATAGCAACCAGCGTCGCAATAATCAATGCCACCAATAAGCCAAGCACACGAAACAGTGTCGGTTGATCGACATAAACATAAAAACCGGCAACGGCAGCCAGCACGATCAAAATCGCCAGCGCCAGCTTTACTTTATCTGCCATTTACAATGTGCCCTCGCCCCGGGATACAGGTACAACAACTCTTTTTAAATTAACAATGGGATTCACGTAAGCATAAATGGCAGGCCAGGAGGGACTCGAACCCCCAACTTTCGGTTTTGGAGACCGACGCTCTACCAATTGAACTACTGGCCTATCGCCTAACGTAAACCCAAAACCTCTCAAGCCAATCGACTAACAAGGTGGTGATTACTCGACCACCTTAGTGACAACGCCCGCACCAACAGTACGACCACCTTCGC
>CAYUKF010000120.1:3128-5627 GCA_964445215.1 uncultured Thiotrichales bacterium | reverse complement strand
AAATTAATAGGTGATGTCAACGGCAACCAGCTTTCCATCCTGGTCTTCATAAGACACCAATACTGGCCCAGGCCCTTCACTGATTTTTGCCAATAAGTCTTTGCTGGCACTAAATTGAATAGGGCCGTTTGACTGTGCATCGACAATGGTAAATGTCCCTGCCTCAGCATCAACAGCAGTCACTTGCTTGGCCACATGCTTGCCTTCACCCGCCATCGAGCAGGCCAATACAGGCGTGGCAATAAAACCAAACAGCACCACAAGCAAAGAAAACGAACGTAAAAGCATTGCGACTCTCCTTTTGTTATTTCAAAAATAGATAACACTTAGTCACGCACAATGGGTAATTGTTCCCGACACTACAATAAGGGCACCTCTATGTGTGCTTGCAGCATATGCATGCTTCAGGTCACGCCCTACGGGGTATACAGACGAAAGCAAGCACACATAGAGGTGCCCTTCACTTATTCGCCTGCTTATTCATCCGTCACGCAACCAGACGAGGCATCGGCAACATTTTTAATATATTTATACAAAGTACCGCGTTGCGCCTTATAGGGGGGCATAGACCACTGTGCACGACGACGCGCCATCTCTGCGTTTGTCACCTCAACGGACAACAATCTTTGACTTGCATCGATAGTGACCACATCACCATCTTGCACTAAAGCAATGGGGCCGCCCAACTGCGCTTCGGGCACCACATGGCCAATAATAAACCCGTGTGAACCACCAGAAAAACGGCCATCGGTAATCAAGGCCACATCATTACCCAAACCAGCGCCCATAATCGCCGACGTCGGCGTTAACATCTCGGGCATACCTGGCCCACCCGTCGGGCCTTCATAACGGATAATGACTACATCACCCTTAGCAATTTCGCTACGCTCCAAGGCGGCCAGCATATCTTCTTCGGCATCGTATACTTTCGCTGAGCCACTAAAATGCAGACCTTCCTTGCCGGTAATTTTAGCCACCGACCCACCTGGCGCCAGGTTACCTTTAAGAATCTGAATATGACCACTTTGCTTTATTGGTTTATCCAAGGGCATCAAGACATCTTGACCATCACTCAATTCGGGCAAGTCAGCCAAATTCTCGGCAACGGTTTTACCCGTTACGGTCAGACAAGAGCCATCGATCAATCCTTTGGCCAACAAGTATTTCATGACGGCTGGCGTGCCACCCACATTATGCAAATCTTCCATCACATAACGGCCGCTTGGTTTTAGATCAGCCAAAAACGGAATACGATCGCTGGTTGCCTGAAATGCATCAATGTCTAACTCGACATCTGCCGCCCTGGCCATGGCTAGCAAATGCAACACCGCATTGGTTGAACCACCCAGCGCCATGATAATGACTATGGCATTTTCAAATGCTACACGCGT
Source organism: uncultured Thiotrichales bacterium (assembly GCA_964445215.1). Lineage (GTDB taxonomy): Bacteria > Pseudomonadota > Gammaproteobacteria. The sequence goes on along the minus strand of CAYUKF010000120.1, from coordinate 4,236 downwards.
CATAATGTCGCGTGGCTTGATATCTTTTTCCAATAAATTAAGGATAGCGGCACCAGCGCGCAGGCACTCATCAATTTTGCCAGGGTCAACTGCCGGTGTAGACGAACTATAAGGTAAAGACATGCCCATCGCTTCAATCGCTGATGCCATGGTATTAGCGGTATACATGCCACCGCAGGCACCGGCGCCAGGGCAAGAATTTTTAACCACGTTCTGGCGTGTCTCTTCATCAATGCTGCCGGCAATAAACTCACCATAGCTCTGAAATGCCGAGACAATATCCAGCATTTTAACCTCGCCATCTTGCTTTAAATGCCCTGGCTTGATGGTGCCACCGTAGACCATTAACGCCGGACGATTGAGGCGCGCCATCGCCATAACACAACCAGGCATATTCTTATCGCAACCCGGAATCGAGATATTGGCGTCATACCACTGCGCCGCCATCACCGTTTCAATGGAATCAGCGATAAGATCACGTGATTGCAGCGAATAACTCATGCCATCAGTGCCCATAGACATACCGTCACTAACACCAATGGTGTTAAAGCGCATGCCGACAAGACCTGCCGCAACCACGCCTTCTTTGACCTTGGCAGCCAAATCGAGCAAATGCATATTGCAGGTATTGCCTTCGTACCACATGCTGGCAATACCCACCTGCGGCGCGTGAATGGTGTTTTCATCCAAGCCAGTGCCATATAGCATCGCCTGCGAGGCGCCCTGCGATTTCGGCTCGGTGATACGCGCGCTATACTTATTCAGTTTCTTATTCATCAATCCGTCTGTTTTTGCAGTTTAGTGTTGGTAATAATCGCAATCTTAACAAATACTGCCGGCAAGAAATGGTTTTCCTCTCCACGAGAAAGCTTAATAACAGTAAACATTACTTGGCGCCAACCCCGACCATGATGATAAACACCAAAACTCATACCAAAGCCTACCAACGTTTTTTCGATACCCCGCTTGGCGAACTGCTGACAGAAACTAACGGGGACGAATACTTATCATCCTTATTTCAGCAAACATTTGCTGACGTACCTGCTTATGCTGATTGGCTGCGCCAACAAGGCTTTGGTGCCAACATCAATAACCGCGCCGACTTCGC
>CAYUKF010000120.1:0-3028 GCA_964445215.1 uncultured Thiotrichales bacterium | reverse complement strand
TACGGTTTATTTTTGCTGGCGAAGTTTTTAGCGAAGAGTGGCGCCAATTGCTGATGGATTACACTGGCTCGAACCAAGTCTGCCATGACAGCGCTGCTTTGTACGGTACCGCCGATGCCGGTGTGCTTGGCAATGAAACACCCTTATCCATCAGCCTGCGTCGCTTTTTTGCGCAAAACCCAGATGCTGCACGAGAGGTCTTTGGTGAATCACGCCTACCCGCGCTCATGCAATACGACCCAAGCAGTCGCTACTTTGAAACGCATGAAGACACGTTGGTCGTCAGTGGCGATAATGGTGTGCCATTAGTACGTTATCACATCAATGATAAAGGTGGCATTTTTAGTTATGACAATATGTTGCAAATAGCTAGCACTCACGGCTACGAAATCGTCATTGATGGCGCACGCCAACTTCCTTTCGTCTATCTCTTTGGCCGTGCTGATTTCACTGTGTCTTATTTTGGCGCAAATATTTATCCGGAAAACATCGGCGTCGCGTTAGAACAAGCACCCATCAGCAAATGGCTCAGTGGTAAATTTGTTCTGCAAGTAAACGAAAATCAGCAGCTCAATAAAACACTTTGTCTCGCCGTTGAGTTGCTGCCAAAAATAATGGCAAATGATGCCAACACTGACACGATAGCCGCCGCTGTAATTAATGAATTACAACGTCTGAACAGTGAATTCAAAGCTTATGTACCCCTTGCACAACAAAAAATCAATGTCACACTATGGCCTCACAGCCACCCTGATTATTTCCCAACTGGCGTCAAACACCGTTACACGCGTCGTTAGGATAAACACCTCCGGACAAACACCATGGTAAAAATCGAAAAAAAATTACTGCATTGCATCACCAAGGCCATTGCCAATTACAAAATGATTGAAAAAGGTGATCGCATTATGGTCTGCTTATCCGGTGGCAAAGATTCGTTTACGTTGCTGTATTTGCTTAATGAAATTCGTAAAAATTCACGTAACCGCTTTTCGCTACATTCGTATACACTGGATCAGTCACAACCTGGCTGGAATGATGAAGGGCTACGCGCATGGCTCAAAGACCAAGGCATCGCCAATACCATTGAAAAACGCGACACCTATTCTGTTGTCACTGCAAAGACTGCTGCTGGAAAAACCTATTGCTCGCTATGCTCACGCCTGCGCCGTGGCAACATCTATCGCTTTGCACAAGACAATGGCTTTAATAAGATCGCGCTAGGCCACCATCGCGACGACATGGTTCATAGCATGCTGATGTCAATGCTTTATAATGGCCAGATACGTTCAATGCCACCAAAACTGCTAACGGACAATAAACGCAATATCGTGATTCGACCCTTGGCTTATTGCAAAGAAGCAGACATTATCGAATACGCCAAGATTCAACAATACCCCATTATTCCTTGTAATCTTTGTGGCTCACAAGAAAATCTCAAACGTCAGCGTGTCAAACGTTTGGTCGCAGAGTTGGCAGCGGAAAATGACAAAGTCCCTAGCAATCTCTTTGGCGCATTAAGCAATATTCAACCAAGTCAGTTGATGGATAAAAATTTATGGGATTTTGCTAATCTGGAAGCAGGGATTGAATACGACCCGGATGAAACAGAGGGCTTGCCAAGCCAACCAAGTGCTATTCATACGCAATCGGCCAGCCAAACAAAAATACTTAAAAAACTGGCAGTAAGAAAGCCAACGTTGAATAACGGATCAGGCGTGCTTAACCATTAATAAAACGGTTGCGATAATGCAACCAAGCAACACTAAACCGGTGAATATAATTTCTGCTGCTTGTGGATGTTTATCTGACATTATTATCCCCTATATTCAAAATTACTAATCAAAATGGCTGGCCATAGACTGGCTTTTATCACTAAACTGAGCCAGTCAGCCTCAATAAGCTTGTTTATCGGAGCTAATTATAGGCAAAATTAAGAATTTCGCAACGCTAACATGCCCCCACGCTTTCGCGGGGGCAGGCTCTTGGGGCACAAACACACATCGAGGAACACTGTGTCAATTGAACAACCACAACAGTTTGTACGCTGGCTACGCCACGCCACGCCCTATATCCATGCGTTTGCTGGCAAGACTTTCGTCATTACGCTAAGTGGTGATGCCATCGAGGCCAACAATGTCAGTCATCTCATACACGATATCGCTCTATTACAGGGTTTAGGTATCAAGCTGGTACTCGTACCTGGCGCTCGGCCACAAATTGAACGGCGTTTGGCACAGCAAGGGGCTGTTATCCAGTATATCGATGGTAAACGTATCACTGATGCCAACGCTATGCAGTGTGTCAAAGATGCTGCCAGCAGTATTCGTATCGATATCGAAGCACAACTGGCTATGGGCCTGGCTGAGTCACCGATGCCAGGTGCCACTATTCGTGTTGTCTCAGGCAATTTCATTACTGCCAAACCTGTTGGCGTGCGTGATGGCGTTGATTATCTTTTTACTGGGGAAGTACGTCGGGTTGATGCCCAGGCGATACGCCAACAATTAGATCTCAACACCATTGTACTGATACCTGCCTTAGGCTATTCGTCCAGTGGCGAAGTGTTTAATCTCACTGCACATGAAGTTGCAGCAGCCTGCGCCAGCGCGCTGGGTGCTGACAAGCTAGTGGTACTCAATGAAGAACGCGGCATCCTCGATGGTCGCCGTTGTCTCATACCGCAACTCAACCTGACAGAGGCCGAAAGCTTGCTGACAGGCCAGCGTAAGCTCTCTGACCAAAGCAAGCATGCACTAGAGGTGGCGATAAATGTTTGTAAACGTGGCGTACAACGCTGCCATATCGTCAGCCATGAGATCGACGGTGCGCTGTTACTTGAATTGTTTACCCGTGATGGCATTGGCAGCCTGATTAGTGCTGATTTATACCAAGGTATGCGCCCTGCAACAGATAACGATATCGCTGGCATCGTCACACTTATCGAGCCTTTGGAAGCCCAGGGCATACTCGTGCGACGCTCGCGTAATCAGCTAGAAAACGAAATAGCACGTTTCCACGTCGTCGAGCG
>CAYUKF010000119.1:3542-5699 GCA_964445215.1 uncultured Thiotrichales bacterium | reverse complement strand
GGCAACGGCAGCCCAACAACGGGCAATAGACCGGAAACCATGCCGATATTAACAAAGACATAGACAAAAAAGGTTAAGGTCAGGCTACCTGCCAAGAGTCGGGTATAAGTATCCTGTGCCTGTGTGGCAATGACAAGCCCGCGAATGACAATGAATAAATACAAGGCGAGTAGCAGTAGAGCGCCAACAAGCCCAAGTTCCTCAGCAAAGGCAGCAAAAATAAAGTCGGTTGAACGTTCAGGTAAAAATTCTAGGTGTGATTGTGTGCCTTGTAAAAACCCTTTGCCATAGAAGCCACCTGAGCCGATAGCAATCTTTGATTGAATAATATGATAGCCAGAATTTAGCGGGTCACTCTCTGGATTAAGAAAAGTCAGTACCCGTGTCTTTTGGTAGTCATGCATATAAAGCCAGGCTAAGGGTAAACACGAGGCGAAGACGGCGCCAAGAAAAAATATTAAGCGCCAGGAAATGCCGGCAAGAAAAATGACGAATATTCCACAAGAGGCAATCAATATTGAGGTACCAAGGTCGGGTTGTTTGGCGATCAACACGACTGGGATGGCGATGAGCAAGGCGCTGACGGCGAGATGTTTGAGCGACGGCGGCAGCTTACGCTCGGCTAGATACCAGGCAAGAAGCATCGGCAGTGCCAGCTTCATGATCTCAGCGGGTTGGAAACGAAACAAGCCAAAATCAAGCCAGCGCTGGGCACCCTTGCCGACATCGCCGACGATGGCGACAGCGATGAGTAAAATAATGCCTAAGCCTGCTAACCAGGGTGACCATCGCTTGAGCTGGTCGGGGGGGATTTGTGCAATCATTAGCATGGCAGTAAAAGCCAGGCCAATACGGACTATCTGGCGGTAGACGATATCGAGTTCTTGATTGCCTGCGCTGTAGAGAACGGCGAGTCCAGTGATTGATAAAGCAAGCAAGGCAAGCACAAGGGGCACATCGAGGTGCATGTGGCGTACAAACCATGATTCATTGCGTTGTTCGCCCCAACGACGAAAGGCGTCTTCTTTAAGTTCCATAGTCAGCTAATGAAGTGAGATAGTAGTGCAACACCTGGTAGGCGATAGGTGCCGCCGTAGAACTACCGCTGCCGCCATTCTCGACGATAACCGCGATAGCGATTTGCGGATCATCAATGGGGGCAAAGCCGATAAATAAGGCGTGGTCTTGTAGGCGCTCAGCAATCTCTTCTTTAACATAGGTCTCGCCTTGCTTAATACCAAATACCTGGGCAGTGCCGGTTTTTCCGGCTATCTTAAAAGGTGAATGTTGGCCAATTTTACGTGCTGTGCCCTGCGTGCCATGAACCACGGCTTGCATTGCTTCCACCACATTTTTCCAATGTTTATCATTTTTTAGCTGTATCTGCTCTGAACTAGTTTCAAGCAGGTTGATGGTTGTGGCTTCTTCACCATTTTCGCTAACGGCGCGAACCACGCGTGGGCTGATGAGTGTGCCACGATTGGCGATGGCTGCTGTGGCGCGTGCAAGCTGTAAGGGAGTGGCAGTCATAAAACCCTGACCAATTCCGGTAATCAGTGTTTCACCTGGAAACCAGGGCAGACCGCGTGCATCTCGTTTCCATTGCCGTGAAGGCATGATGCCGCTGAGTTCGTTACTGATGTCGACGTTGGTTATGCTGCCAAAGCCGAATTTGCTCATATACTCGTGCATATGGTCAATACCAAGACGAAAGGCGATGTCATAAAAAAACACATCACAGGACTCGGCAATGGCTTTTTCTACATTGGTGTGGCCATGGCCCCAACGTTTCCAGTCACGATAGCGGTGGTCGTCACCTTCTAATGAGTACCAACCAGGGCAAAATATGCTGCTGTCAGCATTGATTTTTTTATACTCCAGCGCGGCCAGAGCAATAATGGGTTTGATGGTCGATCCGGGTGGGTAGGTGCCGCGCAATATGCGGTTGAATAAGGGGTGGTCGACGGAAGTATTCAGCGCGTTATAGCTCGCGTGATCAATGCCTTGCACAAAGAGGTTGGGGTCATAACTGGGTTTGCTGACCATTGCCAGCAGATTACCTGTCGCTGGTTCAATGGCGACGATGGCGCCACGCTGATCGCCTAGGACGGCTTCGGCGATACGCTGCAGCTCGATATCAATGGTGAGGTGGAGGTT
>CAYUKF010000119.1:0-3442 GCA_964445215.1 uncultured Thiotrichales bacterium | reverse complement strand
CCGTAGGGATAGCTACGCAGTAAGCGCGCATTGATTTCAACACCAGGAAAGCGATGGCGGTTAACGGCAAAGCGTGCTACTTCTGCTTCGCTCAGATGTGAGCGCAGAGCGATGGAATCGTGACGGCGTTTGCGTTGTAGTTGATCGTAAAAGCGTTGAATGTTGCGTTGGGAAATATCAACATAACGCCCTAGTTCATTGATGGTGGCATCGAGATCGACCACACGTTCAGGAATTAATTCGAGTGTAAAGGAAGGCAGGTTCTCGGCCAGCACGCGACCGCGGCGATCAAATATCAGGCCACGAGTCGGCGCCAGTGGCACAACGGTGACGCGGTTATCATCTGCTTGCGTGGTGAAGTGGTGATGGTTAACCACTTGCAGGTAGAAGAGTCGCGCAACAATTATCGATACCAGCAAAATCACAACAATTAAGGCGACAATGGTGCGGCGGCGAAATTGCTCATTTTCTCTTAGGTCATCGGTCAGTGAGGCGATGCGTGGCATGACTTATTATGGACCCTCTTAATTAAGTCATGAACGAAGATTTTGAGGCCAAAATATCCAACTTCTTCGTTGTGAATCTTCGCACCTCGAATTTGAATATTTTGGCTTTCAATCTATTTCGTACAGACTTAATCAAGAGGTTCCTTGGGTCACGGATAAAGGGGGCTATTGTACGTGGAAGTTGCGGCGTATAAAGCGTAACAGCAAAAACACGACGGGCCACAAAAGTAAGCCTGTTATCGAGGGAATCCAATAATGTATCGCTGACACCGGCTCATCGATCATACCTTTTACCCATAAGGTTACCAGTTGTCCTGCAATCAAAATCAAGAAAACAGTGAGGGCTTGCTGCCATATCGGGAAGTTACGCATGCGACGGTGTAGTGTGATCGCAAAAAAGGCAATAACGCTATAGGTTGCGGTATATTGACCGAGTAGACCGCCTCTAATGACATCGAGGCATAGGCCAACGGTAAAGCCGCTAAAAATTCCAACACGGTGAGGTAGCGCGATGCACCAGTAAATGAGTGTGAGTGCTAGCCAGTCAGGGCGCAGCCAAGCTAGCCAAGAGGGCAGAGGTGCAATCATCAGCGCGAGCGCGGCGGCAAAGCTAAGAACAATAGTGAGGCTGCCTCTTTGCCGCATCATTGTTCGTTACCGTCGTCGTGTAGTTCTGTATTGTTTGTCTCTGCTGCGGTGGCTGGTTTAATGATGGTTGTATCGGTATCGAGCACAGTTTGTTTTTGTCTGACCAGTAACACTTCCCGTACATGCTTGATGTCAGCATTGGGTTGCGCGCTCACTTTGGCAAATGGCTGGCTTGGGTCGATCTCAAAATTAGTAATCGTGCCTACTGGGTAACCAACAGGAAAGCGTCCCCCCAGCCCAGAGGTGACCAGCACATCACCAATCTTAATATCGGCATTATTGGGGATATGCTCAAGTTTTAATTGATCGCCAGTGGCAACACCGACGGCAATAGCGCGTGCGCCTGTGCGTAACGATTGCACGGGTAGGGCGTGACTTGGGTCGGTAATGAGCATGGCAGTACTGCTAAATGCACCAATACTAATCACTTGCCCCAAAACGCCATTGGCATCGAGTAACGGTTGCTCTAAAAAAACGCCTTCGATATCGCCTTTGTTGATGATAATGCGACGGGTAAACGGTTCAAGATCAATGGACAAGATTTCTGCGATAAGCACATCTTCGTTAACCTTGCTCGATGAGTCGAGCAGCTCACGTAGACGATTATTTTCTGCCAATAAAGCATCGTATTTTTGCAAGCGTGTTTGCAGTAGTAGATTTTGCGCACGCATGCTGGCATTTTCTACTTGTAATTGTTGCCGCGAAGAAAAGGTTTCTTGCAACCAATTACCACCACTACGTGGTAGGTCTACCAGGGCTTGAATGGGGTAGAGCACAGCGGATAAGGTAGTACGCAGACCAGTGAGATAGCCTTTTTGGTAATCTGTCACCATCAGCGCAATCGCCATTGTCAGCGCGATCATTAAGCGTAAACTGGTAGACGGGCCACGTGTGAAAAGTGGGTTAATGTGTCGCCTCTTGTTAGTTTATGGTCAGGTAACGCACCTTCAAAATGCGACGACCCGCTAGCCCGTATTTCTTACCAAAGATTAAATGGGGGTTCGTCATATTGGTAAGAAATACAGGCCTGTGCTTTATTCGACGCAGAAAACGTCGCCGCCACGCGCGTCAAAGAGCTCGAGGGCTTTGCCACCACCACGAGCGACACAGGTTAAAGGATCGTCAGCAATAATAACGGGCAGGCCAGTCTCTTCCATCAATAATCGGTCAAGGTCACGCAATAACGCACCGCCGCCAGTGAGCACCATGCCGCGTTCAGCAATGTCGGCACCAAGCTCTGGTGGCGTTTGTTCCAAGGCAGTTTTGACGGCACTGGTGATACCACTTAAAGGTTCTTGCAGTGCTTCAAGCACTTCATTGCTGTTAAGAGTAAAACTACGTGGTATGCCTTCAGCGAGGTTGCGACCTTTGACTTCCATCTCAAGCACTTCATTGCCAGGGAAGGCGGTGCCGATTTGATGCTTGATTTTTTCAGCGGTAGCCTCACCAATCAGCGTGCCATAGTTACGACGTACGTAGTTAATAATAGCCTCGTCAAGTCGATCACCGCCGATACGCACTGACTCGGAATAGACGACACCGTTTAACGAGATGATGGCGACTTCGGTCGTGCCACCGCCGACATCCAGCACCATTGAACCGCTGGCCTCACTGACAGGCAGGCTAGAGCCGATAGCCGCTGCCATTGGCTCTTCAATTAGGTAGACTTCACGTGCGCCAGCACCTGCTGCCGATTCGCGAATGGCACGGCGCTCAACTTGAGTCGAGCCGCAAGGAACACAAATTAATACGCGCGGGCTAGGGCGCAAGTAGCGGCTTTCGTGTACTTTATGAATAAAGTACTGGAGCATTTTTTCGGTGACCGTAAAGTCGGCGATGACGCCATCTTTGAGTGGGCGAATGGTGACAATATTGCCAGGCGTTCGACCAATCATTGCTTTGGCTTCAGTACCCACGGCTTCAATGCTTTTGGGACCGCCAGGTCCGCGATCGTGGCGAATTGCAACGACCGAGGGTTCATCCAACACAATCCCTTTGTCGCGGACGTAAATCAGAGTATTTGCTGTGCCAAGATCAATGGATAGATCGTTGGAAAACAGTCCGCGTAGTCGTCGAAACATATGTAAGGGCACCTCTATTTAGTTACTTGCGACCTCTGGCTTACAGACAAACCCAAGATCAAGGCATTATTGCGAAAGCATGCTGGTTGCATGTCGAGCAATAATAACACCGATCCTGGGTTTGTCTGTAAGCCTCATAGGGCGTGACCTCAAGCATGCATCTGCTACGTTGCACCCCAAGGGTTCGTTTCAATACCCCCTTGAGGG
>CAYUKF010000118.1:0-5723 GCA_964445215.1 uncultured Thiotrichales bacterium | reverse complement strand
CATCGCAAGCTCGTCGCTGGCTACGCAGCACTACCACAATGACTCTACGGCAACGAGTGCTGAATCAACCAGCCATTGACTTAGCCGCTTTCATCGCCACTGCACGAACAGACTTTGATGCTGGTTTAGCTTTAATCATGATTGCTTCACCAGTGAACGGGTTACGGCCTGGGCGCGCTTTAGTCGCAGGCTTTTTAACTGCTTTTAACTTAACGCCCACATCAGGAACGATAAAATCACCGCAACCACGTGGTTTAAGATGACGCTCAGCTTGATCAGCCAATGAAGCCAATACTGCTTTCACATCTGTTTTTGTTACACCTGTTGCTTCAGATATTTCAGCGATGATTTGAGTTTTTGTCATACGCTCTTTTACTGCTGTCATTCTTGGTTCGGCCATTTTCTCCCCCTTGGATTTATTATGGATTGTCTAAAATAAAATGGTGCGGCGATTATAGCACCGAGTCAATAAAAATTTACACAAAACAGCGATATTCCTGCTAAATCAGTCTCGCCAAATGAAAATGCGGCTGTCGTTTATAGAACTCTTGCAACGACAATGCCTGCGCTCGTTATAGTGATGTCAAGCCAAACTTGAATACACACGTTCCCTTATAAAGGCTCCCCGCAGCTAGCCTGTATGCTCACCAAGAGGGTGAGATGATGGCATCTCTAAGAGTAATTCCTCAGGTTCTCTAGCGATAATCCTCAGGACGTAAAGAGATTTACCCCTCGCGGGGCGAACATCAAGCGAAGACTCGCCATACTGGTAGAAAATGCGGGCTAGACGAGGCTTTAGGCTGCTGACGATAAACCAAGTTCTACTTGGCTATTGGCACATACAGCATCGCACTCGCTGCTGTATGTGAGCCAATCTAATATGCATTGCCCTAACGCAGAACAGATATGAATTATAAACCTACATCAATCATCATAAAAACTATCAATAGTGAAATGTGTATTTTTTTATACTATGGATGTCTTACGTTATCAGCACTCAAAATCCATCAGCCATTCAAATTATGGGCTCAATACTATATATTAAGAAACTTTTTGGGGATTGGAAGAGACACATGAACAAGGCACGTCTGAACAGTTTTTCGACTCAGCGCACTCTCGAAGTGGGTGGCAACACATACCAATATCAATCGTTGCCAGCCTTGGCTGAAGCAGGGTTTGATAATGTCAGCCACCTACCTTATTGCATTAAAATCTTGCTTGAAAATCTGTTGCGTAACGAAGATGGCACGGTGGTCACACAGGATCATATTAAGACCCTTGCTAACTGGAAAGCGGATAGCAATACTAGCAGCGAAATCTTTTTTATGCCAGCACGTGTGCTGTTACAAGATTTCACGGGCGTCCCTGCCGTTGCTGACCTCGCTGCTATGCGTAATGCTATCCAACGCTTGGGCGGTGACCCTGCTGTCATTAACCCCTTCACACCTGCTGATCTGGTCATCGATCACTCGGTGCAGGTTGACCACTTTGGCAGCTCTCACGCCTTTGCCGCTAATGCTGAGGTTGAATTTAAACGCAACATCGAACGCTATAAATTCCTCCGTTGGGGTCAAAATGCGTTCAACGATTTTCGTGTCGTGCCACCCGATAGCGGTATTGTTCACCAAGTTAATCTGGAATACCTAGCCCATGTCGTAATGACACGACAAGATGGCAATAATGAGTGGATCTACCCGGATACCCTGGTCGGCACCGATTCACACAGCACCATGATTAATGGTCTGGGTATATTGGGTTGGGGCGTGGGTGGCATCGAAGCCGAAGCGGCTCTGCTTGGCCAACCTAGCTCATTACTCATACCTAAAGTCGTTGGTGTGCGCCTATTAGGCAGCGCCGCTGCCGGCACAACAGCAACTGATATCGTACTTGCAATTACCCAGCGTCTACGTGCCCATGGTGTCGTTGGCAAGTTTGTTGAATTTTATGGCCCAGGCTTGTCGTCACTGAGCCTTGCTGACCGTGCAACTATTGCCAATATGGCGCCAGAATATGGTGCTACCTGCGGTTTGTTTCCGGTCGATGAAAAAACTACTGACTATATGCGTTTAACTGGCCGTGACGAAGCCCAAATCGAACGTACAGTAGCCTACTTTAAGGCGCAGCAGTTTTGGTATAGCGCTGAAGACGAAACACCGCAATATTCTGAGCAATTAGACTTTGACCTGACCAACGTTGAACCCGCATTAGCTGGGCCGACACGCCCACAAGACCGTGTCCCACTGAGCCAAGTGCGCAAATCATTTCGCCATGCGCTAATCGAACATCTCGGCGAAGAAGCCGGAGTCGAACAAGCAGCCATTACTTCATGGCTGGGCGAAGGTGGCCAACCTATGCTGGTCGCACCTGAGCTTGCGCACACACACCCCGATGATGATATGGATGTATTCGGTTTAAGTGTCCCGGTCAGGCAGCCAGATGGCCTGTCTTACAATATATGTCACGGTTCAGTCGTGATCGCTGCGATCACTAGCTGCACCAACACATCAAACCCCTCTGTCATGCTAGCTGCCGGATTAATTGCTCGCAACGCCGTGCGCTTGGGTCTCCGCACCAAACCCTGGGTGAAAACTAGTCTCGCGCCGGGCTCAAAAGTGGTGACCGATTATTTGAACGAAGCCAATGTCATGCCCTACCTTGAGGCTCTCGGCTTTCATTTGGTCGGCTACGGCTGCACCACGTGTATCGGCAATAGTGGCCCCCTCGCGCCGCACATTAGTGAAGCAATTCAGCAAGGCGATCTTGCTGCAGCAGCGGTATTATCCGGTAACCGTAATTTTGAAGGCCGTGTTAATGCATTGGTACGTGCTAACTATCTAGCGTCACCACCGCTGGTCGTGGCGTATGCGTTGGCAGGTAATGTCAATATCGATTTGACCTCAGACCCGCTCGGTGCAGACCCGAGCGGACAATTAATTTATTTAAAAGATATTTGGCCGGATAAAGAAGAGATTGAAGCATTGATTCGTACTGCGGTAACCACTGAACAGTTTAAGACAAGCTATAAAAGTATCTTTGAAGGTAGCGAGCATTGGGCAAAACTCGATAGCTCTAGCAGTGAATTATTCGATTGGGACAAAAATAGCACCTATATCAAAGAACCGCCGTTCTTTTCTGATATGGAGGTAACACCTACACCACTTGAAGATATTACCAATGCACATATTCTTGTTCACGTCGGCGATTCGGTGACTACTGACCATATTTCGCCGGCCGGATCCATTGCCGTTGACAGCCCTGCCGGGCGCTATCTCATTAACCAGGGCGTCAAAGTGGAAGACTTTAACTCCTATGGTGCGCGCCGTGGCAACCATGAAGTGATGATGCGCGGCACCTTTGCCAATATTCGTCTACGCAATAAATTAGTGCCTGGCGTCGAAGGTGGCGAAACGCTTTTCATCCCGGACAATAAACAGGTGTCGATCTTTGATGCGGCGCGTAAATATCAAAAACTCGGCATCGCTACCATTGTTATTGCTGGCAAAGAATACGGTACTGGCTCATCACGTGATTGGGCTGCAAAAGGACCGAAATTACTTGGCATACGTGCGGTGATTGCTGAAAGTTATGAGCGTATTCATCGCTCTAATCTCGTCGGTATGGGTATCTTGCCTTTACAGTTTAATAATGGCGAAAATGCTAAAACGCTTGGCCTGAAAGCCGATGATCGCTTCTCTATCAGCGGCATTGCGACACTAGACCATCGTGATAAGGTTAAAATCAGCGTCACCTCCAGTGACGGTAAGCAGCGTGAATTCCATGCTATAGCCCGTATTGATACCCCCAATGAGGTCGAATATTTCCGCCATGGCGGCATTTTGCCGTATGTATTACGTGAAGCTCTGCAATAGGGATAACCAATTACTTAATTAGACGTGCCCTAAAGAGTGCATGGCGCTACCGGTATAACGTTTATCGGCAGTGCCATACCGCTTGTATGGCAAAAACACTGGTATCGGCACGCAACATGCTAGGATGTATTTATAACGTTGGAGAGTGGAAGGAGTCAAAAATATGTCGTCAGAACATCGCCAATACCCTCGGGAACATACCATGCTGGATACCATTTATTTTACCGAAGACGCGGTGCATAATCGCATGCATTTTTGCGGCACTGTGACAAACCTAAGCCACGGTGGCGTTGGCATGGATGTGGTCGCGCCACATCAACTGAACGATACGGTATGGCTAGAAGGGGTTAGCGCGTCAAACGAGCCAACTGCTGCTATCGTACGCTGGATTGAAGAACATAAAGACAGCTATCATATCGGATTGGAATTTACACCCCAACGGCCGAATCGCGAACCCATCGATCAAGCCTAATTAAGCGATCGATGCACGCTGGCTAACACGAGAAAATGTTACGCTGCCGTCCACTAAATCGGCAGCAATCACATCACCCGGCTCAAACTTCCCTGACAGAATGTCCTGCGCCAGTGGGTTTTCAATCATCTGCTGTATCGCACGTCGTAATGGCCGCGCGCCGTAGACGACATCAAAGCCTGCAGCGCCAACTTTATCTAATAAAGCTGCAGAAAAGTCAATTTCCATATCGCGTTCATGCAATCTCTGGCTCAAGCCTTTGAGTTGTATAGTGGTAATCGCATTAATATGCGTTTGACCCAACGGATGAAATACCACCGTATCGTCAATACGATTAATAAATTCGGGCCTAAAATGTTGACTAACAACAGCCATCACCGCCGCTTTCATCTCATCGTAATTATCTTCGCCAGCGAGCTCTTGAATTTGTTCCGAACCCAAGTTCGACGTCATAATAATAACGGTATTACGAAAATCGACGGTACGACCATGACCATCGGTTAAACGCCCATCATCGAGTACTTGTAATAATATATTGAACACATCCGGGTGCGCCTTTTCGACCTCATCAAGTAGCACAACACTATAAGGCCGACGCCGCACTGCCTCCGTGAGATAACCGCCTTCCTCATAGCCGACATAGCCCGGCGGTGCCCCAACCAAGCGCGCTACCGCATGTTTTTCCATAAACTCAGACATATCGATACGTACCATGGCATCGTCACTATCAAACATGAACTGAGCCAAGGCCTTAGTTAGCTCGGTTTTACCAACACCGGTCGGGCCAAGAAATAGAAACGAACCATTAGGCCGACTAGGATCTGACAAACCCGCACGTGAACGCCGAATCGCGTCTGACACGACTTTAACAGCTTCTTTTTGCCCAATAACCCGCTCGCCTAAGCTGGCTTCCATGTTGAGTAATTTGTCGCGCTCACCTTCAAGCATTTTATTGACAGGAATACCCGTTACCTTGGACACCACTTCGGCGATTTCTTCTTCAGTCACCCTATTACGCAATAAGGTCATCGCCATCGTCTCGGTCTGAGATTCCTTATCAAGCTGCTTCTCAAGCTGCGGGATTTTGCCGTACTGTAGTTCGGACATACGGGCTAAATCACCAGCTCGACGTGCCGTCTCAAGTTCGAGGCGAACACGTTCCAGTTCTTCTTTAATTTGCTGTGAACCCTGCAACGCCGCTTTTTCCGCACGCCACACTTCATCAAGATCAGCAAACTGTCGTTCTAACTCGCTGAGCTGGCTTTTCAGCGCCTCTAAACGCTTCTTAGACGCATCATCTGTTTCTTTGCTAACCGCTTCGTGTTCTATTTTAAGCTGAATAATGCGCCGCTCCAGCCTGTCCATTGCTTCCGGTTTTGAAT
>CAYUKF010000117.1:0-5735 GCA_964445215.1 uncultured Thiotrichales bacterium | reverse complement strand
TGCTTTGGACTGTTTCAATGGCTCTGAGACCGTCATTATACGGTTGACATGACACTAGCTTTTTTATGTACGACTTGATCGCGAATGTAAACGGGTAAGGCAAACTCACCAGCAACGGCTCTCCCTTGGGCAGCCTCTTTACCTGCGATATAAGCAACATCAAGTGCGCTGTCTTCCACCCCTTTACCAAGGTTTCTCACTGCCTGTTGAGGCGCCAGTATGTCTTCATACACTTGCCAGCCGTTACCAACCATCACCCACTCATTTTGGCATAAATCACCTTCTGGCCAAGTCACCAGTGAGGGATCAGATACCTGTTCTTCACCAATGAGCTGGGTATCTCCTAATTCAGATGTATTATAGGCCGCGTGGTAGACCTGACTCATACGCGCATCAATTGCCACATAAGCGCGTTGATGCTCTTGGGTTCGAAATGCGGCATGTGCTAACGCGGCTAGCGAAGATACTCCAACAACTGGGCGGTTAAGACCAACGGCGAGACCTTGAATAACCCCTGCGCCAACACGCAAACTGGTAAACGCACCAGGACCACGAGCAAACGCTAATAGATCAATGGTATTTTTTGCATAGGCGGTTTCGTCTAATAATTGGCCAATCATCTGTAAAATAATATCGCCGTGCCCACGACTGACAATATGCGTGCGAGCATAGCTAGCTACACCGTCAGTTAAGGCGACGGAACAATATTCGCTTGCGCTATCAATAGCAAGAATACGTATCATTAGGTTAGAAGATGTCTTTAATGATTGTCGTCATTAAACCAAGGCCGTCTTTTTGACTCCAGACAAGATTGGCGATCACTTTAAAGCATACCACCACGTTTATTACCACGTGCCCCGTGTCGAAAACGGAGCAGACTCTTGGGGCAGCATATACAGTCGCTTCACTCTCTGAGTCGACAATTTCATAAAGCAGAAAACAGAACCGTAGAATACAGCAACGGCTTAAGAACGGGAATGGGGGTTATCTTGATAATATAAAATTTGACGAACACGCTGCAACAGATATTTTGCATCAAACGGCTTAGTGATAAACCACTTAGCACCCGCCTCGGTAGCCTTGGCCATATCGCTTAGCGAATCTAACGCCGTTAACATCACTACAGGCAGCCCTTTCGACATTTTATGACGTTGCAAACGTGTGCAAACCTCATAACCATCCATCGTAGGCATCATGACATCGAGCACGATTAAGTCATACCTAAATGCGGCGACCTTTTCTAAGGCTTCTTTGCCATTGGCAGCAGTTTCAACATTAAAACCACCACGAGTAAGTACGCGCTCTGTCAGTGTTCTACTTGGTTCATCATCTACGACAAGAATATTCTTAGCTGTCAACAAAATCCTCCATGTCTTTGTTAGTGCTGGCGTCATCCTGCGCCCGATATATATTATATATCGATAGCTACTATGAATTCTTTAGTGTTTCTTAAAACTATTGGACGGAAATGACAAAAACTTGGTCATCTCTATTTTGAACAAAGCCCTTCGGGGTACAGGGGTTTCCTAGCGACATATGCCAATAGAATTGACCGCACAACGACGCCGGTCTAGCCAAATCGCATGATCAAGACGTGCGCCGTTAAACTCAACATTGTTAAACTCAGCATTTGAAAAATCAGCATAAGTAAGGTCTGAATTTTTAAAATCTGTGTTATTTATTAATGAATTACGGAAACTAACCCCAATCATTCTTGAATTTGAAAAGTTCGAATTGTTAATCCGCGCTAGCGTCAACACTGAAAATGACATCTCAGAGTCTGACAGATCCATACCCTCTAAGCTGATACCTGTCATGTTACTACTCTGCAAATTACTGTGCCGCAAACTCATATTAATTAGCTTAAGATTCTGTAAATCACAATAGCTCCAGTTGATTCCTTCTGTCGCCTGCACTGAACAATCAACAGGGTCACCAGTTGCTGCTGGTTTGTATAAGGCCAAATAAAACCCGATAAACACTACAACAGCAAATATCGGTATTATTGCTGCGCTTAATGAATAACGACGAATCAGGCCTGGACGTTGGTGACGATGTTGTCTTTGCTCGATCTCGTCATCTGTTTCAGCGTTACGGCGATCGCTGTGGCTACGCAAATCGGAAGCAACATTGTCTAGCTCACCCATGCGCCTATCATAGCCACCACGCTCGTCTTCCCAACGGCGCAACGCCTCAATATGTTCTTCACTCTCATGCCTTAACTTAAAATCAGCGATGTAGGCAACCCACTCTGGCCACTCACCACACACTGCCCAGTGTGCATTGTCAGCACTTAACTCGGTCTTCACACTAACACGCCCAAGCACGACATAACGTTCGATCAGCCCAACTGAAAATGGGCCAGTCACTACACCTTTGCGCCGAATATACCAAAGTGGCTCTCTTTTCATCTTAGAGCCTGTTAACACTATAAAGATGGCAGCGACGGCGGCCATTTTTTCGCAGGACAAGGCGTAGCGAGCACCGTGTACTTGTGGTACATAAGCGAGCTACTACGTGCCCTCGGGGTGCAACGCAGGACTGAGGAAAAATGGCCCCGTCCCTTCGGGTTGCGCCCCAAATCGAGCCATGCAGCGTTACTCGTCGTTCATTTAGAACCACTAAATCTCTCTCCTCCCGCCTCGCTTGGCCCGATTTGGGGCACAACGCTGCCGTCTTTATAGTGTTAACAGGCTCTAACAATCTCCGTTGCGTCATGTACAAGATAGCAATTCGTATTTGGCAAAAAACAATCGTCATTAAATCCTTTATCAGCTTCGTTATCATCTCTAGCGATTAACTAAGGTTTCTAGACACCCAGACCCATGGTTTAGATGCATCGTAAGTGACCGACATCCATTATACGGGGCTACAGACGTTACAGCGACTTTAGGGCTGATCTATGTATATTTATAGCCTCTTCTTGACCTCAAGTATGCAGGAAGAGTCCTCAAGAATAAGCCAGTAACGCCGCTAAATAGACAGTCAGATTACATGGGTAGTCACCGTTCCCATTATAGGGCAGACGACACTAACCACCACTATAACGAGGTAAATGTGCCCGTTGGGGTAGTCACATTCATGGCACAAGTAAAATATTATAATAAAGCGCTGCCTACACCTAACGAAGGTGTTATCAAATCGCCATCAAATTTCGTCAGCGCTTTTGAACATCTGTGTGATATGCGCGTTCTCATCGTTGATGATACTGAACACAATATAACCCTGGCAAAAACGATACTACGAAGAAATGGTTTCGCCAATGTTGTGACTGCCAACAATGGCATCGAGGCTATTCACACTTTACAAAAAAGTATGCAAAATGGTGTCAGTGATATCGATTTGATCTTGCTTGATGCCATGATGCCAGACATGAATGGTTATGATGTCTGCTGTAAAATTCGCCAACATAGCGAGTGGATTGATATCCCAGTTATCATGCTAGCCGCTAACAGTATGTGGCAAGATAATACTGCAATCACTAGTCTTAAATGTGGCGCCTCGGATATTCTTTTTAAGCCATTGCGACACATGGAATTAGTACCTCGAGTTGTCTCTGCGCTTAATCTGAAATGCGAACGTGACTTAAGAAAATCACGCGAGCATGAACTCGAAACCGAGTTGGCTGAACGTAAGATTATGGAGGCACGACTTCAATATCTAATTGGTCATGACGACCTGACAGGGCTATGCAATCGCCGCCGTTTAGAAGAAGCGATTGAGATCGCTGTTATACAAGCTAACGCTAATAAACGTTATTCAGCACTATTTTATATCGACCTTGATCGGTTCAAAGTTATCAATGATCTTGAAGGGCATGCTGCCGGTGATAGGGTGTTAGTTCTCGTTGCCAACACGTTACGCAAACACATACAAAAAAATGGCCTGCTGGCACGAATCAGCTCAGATGAGTACGTTATTTTAGCTGAAGGTGTCGATGAAGCGCATACCTTGGAGTTTGCCCAAGCACTGCATAGTACGCTAAACCAATTGTCCTTTAAAACTGATGGTAGGACTTACCATATCGGCGCCAGTATTGGTATTTTCTTAATTGCATCAGGTAACCAATGTACAGCAAGTGAAGCCTTAGTGCGCGCAGACCAGGCCTGCTTCGTTGCCAAAACACATGGCCGCAACATGGTTCATGTATTTGACGAAAAAGATTCTGAAATGCATATTCTACGCAGCGCAGCGCACTGGGTGCCTATTATTAGAAAGGCATTGAAAGACGACTTATTCTGCCTTGCATTTCAGCCAGTGCAACATGTTGTCAGTGGTGAAATACGCCATTACGAAGCACTCATCCGTATGGTTGATGACTGTGGCAGCCCAAGTGACTTTATCCCAGTTGCTGAGCGCATGGGCCTAATACACGAAATTGATCGCTACATGGTGCGCAATGTGATTAAAACACTTGCCTCACTGCCTAGCAGTCAAAGTGATCTCTCATTACATGTCAATCTTTCTGGTCACGCATTTCAGGATCCTACGCTGTACGCGATGATTCGCGAAGAAATTCATACACATAAAATTGATCCGAAGCGTTTATTGTTTGAAATAACAGAAACCGCCGCCGTCGCTAATACAATACAAACACGCGAAATGGTCATTAAATTACGGCAACTCGGCTGCCGCTTTGCGTTAGACGATTTTGGTGCTGGCTTTAGCTCATTTAATTACGTCAAACAATTCCCGGTTGATCAACTGAAAATTGATGGTGCGTTTATTCGTAATCTTATCAATGATCCAGTAGACCAACTACTGGTCAAATCAATGATCGAAGTGAGCAAATCACTCAATAAAGAAATCATCGCTGAGTTTGTTGAAAATCAAGAGACGCTTGATCTGTTAATTAGTTACGGTGTCGACTACGTACAAGGCTACTTTATAGGTAAACCATTACCATTACCTATTGCTAAAGATTAAGGAGCCTCTGATTTATTCTGGACGAAGTAGATTGTGCCTGAAATATCCAGATTCAAGGCACGAATCGCACGCAATAGCATGCTATTGTGAAGATTCGTAACACAGAAGCTGGATATTTCAGGTGCAATCTACAAGTTCATGAATAGATCAGAGGCTCCTTAAGGCGTCTCTGGTGAGATATGCGGGATAAGGCGTGTAAAGCGGTAAAATTATTCGAAACGAATATCAAGGCCAACGGCTGCTGTGGCCTTATGCTGGTCTGCATGTAAAGCATGAATTAATACTGCCTCTTCTCGTGCTAAATCACACGTAGTCATTAATTCCTCAACATCTATGCCTTTTTCTGCCATACGCATTGCTTGAATATAGGGCCTATCATCGCTGACACTGACATTGATTTGGTCTTGCCTGTCTGCCAGATAACGTGACTGACCTTCAATTTTGTCTAAGTGCTGACTCACTCCCACAGCCCCAACGCAAAGCGCTGACACATCATTCTGCAAACCCCGAATTACTTGGTGCGCGCCTTGCAAACGTTGATTTAACTGATAATAGCCATACGCTAGCGCGATACTCAGTCCAACACATACTACAATAATCAACATATCAATAGACATAGTGTTTTAAATCCAATATTTGTTAAGCAAACTCATCAATATGACCTCGGCTATGGCCATCACGTTTTTGTTTTTTTTGTGCTTTCTGCTGAGAGTTATTTGATTGCTGTTGCTGTCGGCGTTTTCGTGTTGTCGATTTTTTCGGCCAAACCGGGCCGATCGATTGCACATCTCGCACGTCGTTCATGGCTA